>QOAS01000116.1 GCA_003972855.1 Gammaproteobacteria bacterium
TCTTCAACACCCTTTATAAGTATTCTGTATTCGTTTGGCTGAAGGTCTAAGTTATCCCTTATGTGAATTGCGCTAATGATTATTCCGTAATCCTCCGCAATCCTTTTGCGAATTTTCCTTATCTTTTTTGCGGTCTGTCCGCCTTGGTTTTCGTCAAAAAGAGGAATAAGTCCGTAGCCTATTTCTAATGTAACGGGGTCGGGTTGGGGTATAAAATCCTCCGGTCTTTCTTCTTCCTTTGCGCTCTCCTTTTGTTCCTGCAAGTATTCCTCTATTTCCCTAAGGGTTTCCTTTTCTATCTCTTTTTTTGCAAAGTAGTAGGCGGTGAAAAGGGTAGCGGAGAGCAAAAGGAAAGGTAATTTCGGAAAACCGGGAACAAGCGCAAAGGCAAACAAAAGCCCTCCCGAATACATTAAAGCGTCGGGATAGCGCTTTATCTCCTCAAGGAAAGCCCTACCTATTTCCTCACGGGACGCTACTTTAGTAACCAAAATAGCGGTGGTGGTTGAAAGCAAAAGCTGGGGTATTTGGGAAACCAAACCTTCACCGATACTCAAAATGGTATAGGTATGAAGGGCATCTCCAAAGGACATATCGTGTTGGAAAACCCCTATTGCCAATCCTCCAAAAACCGACAGAAATAAAATCAAAAACGCCGCTATAACGTCACCCTTTATAAATCGGGAAGCACCGTCCAAAGAACCGTAAAAGTCCGCCTCCCTTTGGATTTGCTGTCTTCTCTTTTTGGCTTCCTCTTCGGTTATAAGTCCCGCATTTAGGTCCGCATCAACCGCCATCTGTTTACCGGGCATGGCATCTAAGGTGAACCTTGCGATAACTTCCGAGATACGCTCCGCACCTTTGGTGATAACGACAAAATTAATGATGATAAAGATTAGAAAAATCAAAATACCCACTATTAGCGAACCGCCGACCACAAAAAGACCGAAGGATTCAATTAAATGACCCGCCGCATCGGGTCCCTCGTGTCCGTAAAGGAGAATTCTCCTCGCCGCGGCGATGTTGAGCGAAAGCCTTAAAAGAGTCCCCAAAAGGAGGGCGGTAGGAAAAACGGTAAACTCAAGGGGGTCTTTAACGATAATGGAAAGAACCAAAAGGGTAAGGGCGTAAGATATACTGGCGGTAAGCAGTAAGTCCAATAGAGGGGCGGGTATAGGAAAAACTATAGCTACTATTACGAAAATAACGAAAAATACCGCTATAAAGATCGTTTTATTCTTCATAACCCCTATGGGTAGTATTTTGAAAGATAGAACCTTTTAGGGAAGTTTTTTAATTTTGACAAAAGAGGAGAAATTTGTAAATTAACCTATTTGGCAAAATTGCAAACCATTGACACACCTTATTGTCAGCCTATAATTCTTTAACAGAATACTAACAAAAACCTTATATGGAGGGTTTTAGGGATGAAAAAAGCACTTTTAGGTATCGCGGCGCTTACCGGAACCGCACTTACCGCCAATGCGGCACTTTTGAAAGTGTCCGACCAAACCTTCGCTAATTTCGGTCTCAAAATGCAGATTTATGGACAATCTGTAGAAGATGCCGCAAACAAAGGGAAAGATGACGCCATAGACTTCACTATTCAAAATGCAAGAATCTACTTCAGCGGACAGCTAAACCCCATTGTTCAATTCGGAGCTAACTTGGACTTTGCGGTAACCGGTGCTAATACCTCTCATGAAGGAACCACTACTACCAAAGTTAGAGACGCATTTATCAACTTCCACTTTATGGATGAACTAAATGTAATGGCTGGTTATTACAGATTACCTTTCTCCAGGACTACTTTGGTAGATAGATATAACACCATCTTTATGCCTCAAGACGGATGGTTAGTGGATCCTAATAATGTTAATAGTAAAGTTTTCAAAAACCAAATATTGCCTACATTGGAAATTAATGCAGGTAACTATGCAGATGTATACCTAACTACTTCCAATGTATTAGGTGGTCCTTCTCTAGGTAATGCAGTAGCTATTACTGGAACCACTGATGAATCCGACTTTGCAAGGGATGCGGGAGTAACCATTTGGGGTGATATTCTTAACGGAATGATTAAATACTATGTAGGTATCTACGATGGATTTGGAGACCACAACGCTGGAGAGGTTGTAGCAGGTAGTGGAAAAGATAATCTCGGCTACGCCATAAGGGTGCAATTCACTCCTACTATGCTCGGATTCCAAGGTGAAAAGGGATATCTCTTAAAAGAAACCTATCTCGGTAAGAAAAATGTATTGTCCTTTGGTTTGGCATATGCATCCAGCAAACTTGACTTAGGTGGTGGAACCAGCTTTACTTTCAAATCTTGGGCTGTGGATGCTAACTACGAGCAAAAATTTGGTGTAGTGGTTCCCAAAGTTGAACTAGGATATGTGTATACCGATGGTGATAACTTACCCTTGAGACTTAAATCCGATAATACTAAAACTGGTCAGTTAGACAAAGTTAAAACCTACTATGTAACTTTGGGAATCCTCTATGACCAAAAGCTATTCCTTGGAAAAGTTGGTGCTTACATCAAATATCAAAAAACTAAAGTTGAGTTGAATAATGTTAATGGTTTACCTGGAACTATCAAACCCTCCGTTTGGACTGTAGCTATACCCTACTACTTGGCTGATCAAAACGCAAAAATCGTTCTTCAATGGAACCATTACGACTATGATAAAAACGGTTTAGACCCCAGAAATGCTAATGACGACACCAACAACGACTGGACTCTCGCATTCCAAGTTCAGTTCTAACCTCTTCTTTCCCTTCCTTTAAAAGCCTTCCTTTCCATATTTAACCTTTATGGGTTTTAAAGTCCTAAATAACCCCCTATTGGTTCACTTAGTAAACTCATTAAGACCCAAAAGCGTTAAACCTTTTGAGTTCAGGGCAACCCTAAAGGAGATAGGAAAGTTATCCCTCCCCTTTTTGTTGGAAGGTTTTAACTTAAATCCCAAAAGGGTTTTAACTTGGAAAGGAAGCTACGAGTTTGGTTTTTTGGAAGAGGAAAAGATTGTCATTTTGGCGGTGCTAAGGGCTTCTCTTCCCATGGCGGAAGGAATGTTAGAAGTTTTGAAAAACGCAATAGCGGGCTTTGTAGGTGCAAAAAGGGACGAGAAAACCCTCAAAAGTTACATTTACTACAGGAGATATCCAACCTTGGAGGGTAAAACGGTAATAATACCCGACCCCATGTTGGCAACAGGTTCAACTATGGAACTGGTTTTGGAAGAGGTTTTAAAGGAAAACCCAAAAAGGGTTATAACTTTGCATTGCGTAGCCTCTCCCGAAGGCTTAAAGAATGTAACCGATAAATTTCCTCAAGTGGAGGTTTATACCATTGCAATAGACCAAGGATTGGACGAAAACGGTTTTATAGGAGATTTACGGGCTAAAACCCCGCAAAACCGCCTGCGTAAGCAGTTTTAAAATTCTCCTCTAAAGAGGTAGCCTTAATGTCAAACCCTTTAAGATGCCTCACAATAGCCTTAACCGACATACCTACCGAATACAAAATAACTTTGGGCTACCTCACATACCACTCTGGGAAACTCTTCAACCAAGCTCTCTACCTCGTTAAAACCAAGCAAGCTAAAATCAATACCTACGACCTTTACAACAAGCTTAAAGACAATTCTTTGCATCTTAAAAACCTTCAATCCCGTTCCGCCCAAATTGTTTTAGATGAGCTTGTAGGAGCTTTTAAAAACGCTTTTAAAGGTGTTGCCAAATTCCCAAGGTATAGACCTAAAACCAAGCCCCATAGAACGCTCACCTACGACAAGACGGGGTTTAAAATTGTAGGAACCAAAGTTAGGTTTTCTCTTTCCAAAGAGCTTAGAAAATGGTTAAAAGAAAAACACGGGATAGAGCTTAAATACCTCTGGTTGGATACGGGATTGGAACTGGACGAAAACCTAATTAAAAACATTCAAATCGTTCCTAAAGCCAAAGCTAAAGAGTTTGAATTGCATATCATCTACGAAAAACCTCAAAATCAAACCAAACCTATCAAAGGCAAAAGGGTAATGGTTTTAGACCCCAATTCCTCAAACTTTTTCGCAATAGTAATAGAAGGTGTTAAACAGCCCTTTTTAATTGACGGAAAGGGGCTTAAAGGCTTGTTAAGGAAATATCTCAAGAAGATAGCAAGACTACAAAGCAGATTAGAAGGAGCGAGGAAAAAGGGATTTTTAACCCACTTTTTAGAAGAAAGAATTTCAAGGTTGTGGTTAAAGATAAAGAGACTTCTAAGACATTTCGCCCATAGTGTAAGCAATCTAATTTTGGAACTTGCCCTCAAATATGGGGTTAAGAAGATATACATAGGGGACGCCGTAAAAAACAAAAATAGGGAAAGCAATCTAAACAGCGTAGTAGACCAACTATGGAGCTTACTACCGCACGGGAAGGTAAAAGAGTATCTGGAATATAAGGCGAAAGAATATGGAATAGAAGTTGAGTATATATCCGAAGCCTACACTTCGGGGGTGGACAGCTCTGTAGGTGGAGCTGTTTCCAAAGAAACTTACACCCCCGAAGCGAGGATAAAGAGAGGACTTTTTAAAACTAAGTTTTTGGGACTTTTAAACGCTGATGTAAACGCTTGTAGGA
>QOAS01000058.1 GCA_003972855.1 Gammaproteobacteria bacterium
AGGAATGCGACCAGTGCCACGACAGTGAAGAGCAGTACTGCCGTCATGGCATGACTCCGACCTACGGTGCACCGGACCGCATCGATGGCGAAATCACCCAGGGTGGTTACTCCAAGCACATCGTGGTTCGTGAAGAGTTTGTTCTTCGCATTCCGGATGCCCTGGATATGTCCCGGGCAGCGCCCATTCTGTGTGCCGGTATTACCACCTTCTCACCGCTGCGTACCTGGAACATCGGTAAGGGCAGCCGCGTTGGCGTGATTGGTCTGGGTGGTCTGGGCCATATGGCCGTGAAACTGGCAGTTGCCATGGGCGCGGAAGTAACGGTACTGAGCCGCTCCAAAAAGAAAGAGGAAGACTACAAAGGACTGAAGGAGGTTTACTTTGCCAATGCCAATGAGGAAAAGGTTCTCATAGGAAAGGTTTTAGCCCAAGCTCAAAACTTTACGAGGGATTTGGTAAACACTCCTCCCAACGAAATAAACCCCGAAACCTTTGCCCAAATAGCCGAGGAAATTGCGGAAGAATACGGGTTTGAAGTGGATATAAAAGACCCCTGTTGGGTTGAAAAGGAAATGCCCGGACTGTGGGCGGTTGGTAAAGGAAGCAAAACCAAACCGAGGTTTATCCACCTTATCTACAAACCCCAAGGGGGAGCCAAGAAAAAAATCGCCTTTGTGGGTAAGGGACTTACCTTTGACAGCGGGGGTCTAAACATAAAACCCGAACAATTTATGAAAACAATGAAAATGGACAAGTCGGGTGCCTGTGCGGTTCTGGGAATTTTCAAAGCCTTGGGAGAGCTTAAAAAGTTGGGATTGGCACCCCAAAATGTGGAAATTCACGGTTTTGTAGGTGCGGCGGAAAACATGCCCGGTGGGGAATCCTACCGTCCCGACGACATTATCAGAATGAGAAACGGTAAAACCGTTGAGGTTGCCAACACCGATGCGGAGGGAAGAATCACCTTGGGAGATGTTTTAACCTACACCAGCGAGCAGTCTCCCGACTACATAGTAGACATGGCAACGCTCACCGGAGCTTGCGTGGTAGCCTTGGGAGAATACACCGCGGGGCTTTTCGGAAACGATGAAGAGTTTATAAACACCTACTTGGAAATTTCTAAAAAGACCGGTGAAAGGATGTGGCAACTTCCGTTGGACGACGAGCTACTAAGGGAAGAGATAAAGAGCGACGTTGCGGACATTTCCAACTTGGGTAAATCCCGCTACGGCGGGGCTATAACCGCCGCAATGTTCCTTCAAGAGTTTGTAGGTGAAAAAGACGGCAAACCCATTCCTTGGATACACATAGATATAGCGGGTCCCGCATGGGCGAGAAAACCTTACAAGTGGAATCCCCAAAGCGGTGGAACGGGATTTGGAGTTAGAACCGCGGTGGAGTTTGTTCTAAGCCAAGACAAAAACTCCTAAAGTTCTTCCCTTTTAATTTTCCCCTTTAATGGAGATTACCGAGGTTTTAACTTTCAGCGTTGAGGAGGAATTTAAAAACCTCCGTTTGGATAAATTTCTCTCCGTAGCCTACCCCGAGTTTTCCCGTAGTTACATAAGCGAACTGATAGAGGAGGGTTTTGTAAAGGTAAACGGACAGGTGGTAAAAAAACCCTCCAAGCGACTAAAGGGTGGGGAAATCGTTGAACTATCCGTTCCCAAACCCAAGCAAATTGAATTGAAACCCGAACCCTTGCCGATTGAAATTATTTACGAGGATGAGGATTTGGCGGTCGTATACAAACCGCCGGGAATGGTCGTTCACCCCTCACCGGGACACGAGAGCGGAACGCTGGTAAACGCCCTTTTGTATCACCTAAAAAACCTTTCCTCCGTAGGGGGAGAGGATAGACCGGGTATAGTCCATAGGCTGGACCGCGGAACCGCGGGAATAATGGTGGTGGCAAAAAACGACAAAGCTCACCGAAATTTGGCAAAGCAGTTTCACGACCGCCTTACCGACAAAAGGTATCTCGCCCTCGTTACCCCCCCTCCCCGTCAAAGGAGTGCGGTAATAGACCTACCCATAGGAAGGAGCATTTCCGACAGAAAGAAGTTTTCCGTCTTTTCCCCCAAAGGGAAGGAAGCCAAAACCGAATACACCCTAAAAGAGTTATTTGAACCCGCCCAAAGCGCCCTGTTGGATATAAAGATTTACACGGGAAGAACCCATCAAATAAGGGTTCACCTTAAAAGTCAAGGAATGACCATATGGGGGGATACCACCTACGGTTTTAAAAAGAGCAAATTACCCCCCAAAGTTAGGGGGCTGTCCGACCTTCTGCCCGAGGGTAGCTTTTGGCTCTTTGCCTACAAATTGGGGTTTTACCACCCTTCCACCCAAAAGTGGATGGAATTTACCGCCCAACCTCCGAAGGTTTACGGAGAAATTTTAGGGCGCCTAAGGAAGCTTAAAGATTAAAGAACTCCTTTAGGAGTTTTTCCTTTCTTAAAACCCTTTCTAAGTAGCGCATTACATATTTCCCCAAAATGTCAAATTCCAAATTAACGAAATCTCCCCTTTTGCGGAACTTCAAATTGGTGACTTTAAAGGTGTGGGGGATAACGTTTATTTCCACTCCGAGGGGTAAAACCTTATTTATAGTCAAACTTATGCCGTCCACCGCTATAGAGCCTTTTTCCACCACGAGGGGAAGGTATTTTTCCTCAAAGGTGATTACCAACCTGTGGTGTTCCCCCAAAGGTTGGAGTTCCTTTATAACCCCGACGGTGTCCACATGTCCTTGAACTATGTGACCCCCGAGGGGTTTATTCGGCGTTAAAGCCCTCTCAAGGTTTACCCAATCCCCCGCCTTTAGCAGTTTTAGGTTACTCCTGTCCAAAGTTTCCTTGGAAAGGTCAAAGGTTACCAAGTTACCCTTTACGTTTGTAGCGGTGAGGCATACGCCGTTTACCGCAACGCTATCGCCTATTTCTATACCTCGGAGGGAGGTTTCTACGGTTAAATTCCCACCGCTGGAAGAGAGCCTAATTTCCTTTACCCTTCCGAGGTCTTCTATTAGACCGGTAAACATAAAGAGAAAAGATTAAGCGGCGAGCTTGGAAACATAAATTGGGGGTTTTAATCCCCTTACGACCTCCTCGTCAATAATAACCTTTGCGACATCTTTGCGGGAGGGAACTTCAAACATTACGTCGGTCATTATCTCCTCAACGATAGCCCTGAGACCCCTCGCGCCCGTTTTTCTCCTTATAGCCTCCTTGGCGATTTCCCTAAGCGCCCCTTCGGTAAACTCCAACTGAACCCCGTCCATTGCCAAGAGCTTTTGGTATTGCTTCACTATGGCATTCTTGGGTTCTACAAGTATCCTCACCAAATCCTCTTCCTTCAAGGGGTCTAAGGTGGCTATTACGGGGAACCTTCCGAGGAACTCGGGAATCATTCCGAACTCTATAAGGTCGTCTACGGTAACGAGCTTTAAAAGGTCTTCGCTTTCTTCTATTTTTCTCACGTCCGCCTCAAAACCTACCGCACTCTTTCCAACCCTGCGTTTAATAATATCCTCCAAACCCACGAAAGCTCCGCCCGCTATGAAGAGAATGTCGGTGGTATCAATCTGTATAAACTCCTGATTGGGGTGTTTCCTTCCCCCTTGGGGGGGAACGTTTACCACGCTTCCCTCAACTATCTTAAGGAGTGCCTGCTGAACCCCTTCCCCGCTTACGTCCCTCGTTATAGAGGGGTTTTTACCGCTCTTTTTAGCTATTTTGTCTATTTCGTCTATGTAAACGATACCCTTTTGAGCCTTTTCAATGTCGTAATCCGCATTTTGCAAAAGTCTAACCAAAATGTTTTCAACGTCCTCTCCCACGTATCCCGCTTCGGTTAGAGAGGTGGCATCCGCTATGGCGAAGGGAACGTTTAGTATCTTTGCCAAGGTTCTCGCCAAAAGGGTTTTTCCGCTACCGGTGGGACCTATAAGGAGTATGTTGGACTTTTCTATTTCCACATCGGTTTCGCCTTTTTCTTTGTGGAGTATCCTCTTGTAGTGGTTGTAAACCGCCACCGAAAGTATCTTCTTAGCCTTTTCCTGCCCGACCACATATTGGTCCAGTATCTCCTTTATCCTCTGGGGGGTGGGTAAAAACTCCAACTCCTTTGGGAGGGGTTTTTCTTCATCCTCTTTATACTCCTTGAGGAGGCTATAACACCCTTCCACACAACGGTCGCATATGTAATTTCCTTGGGGACCCTCTATGAGGAAATCAACCTCGTTTTCCCCCAAACCGCAAAAGCAACACCTTTTTTCCATCCGCAAAGGGAAATATATAGTAGCAAAAAGGTAGAAGTTTTATTGATTTTCTTGAAACTCGTTAAGCCTCCGATTTATGAGTATAGTAAGTTCTTTAAAAATTTTAGCCTTTTGCATAGTATTTACTGCAAATTGTGGAAGAACAGCCCCTATTATGAAAATAACGATAATTAATAACAGCAAATCTATAAAATTCAAACTTTCTAAGCGTCCTATAAAAAAACCTAAAATTCCAAATAATATCCCTATAGCGAAAATTAAATAGGTGTAATACTTTTCAAATTCTTCAATAGTATTTTCCAAATAGAATTTAAGTTCTATTAATTCAT
>QOAS01000050.1 GCA_003972855.1 Gammaproteobacteria bacterium
CTTGGGGGTTTTTGGGATACTCCTCACTCCATATGAAGTCTATGGTTTTTAAAAGTTCCGCCTCAAGGATTTCTATATTGAAAGTCTTTACGGGGGGATATTCTTTATCTTTCCAAATTCTGTAAACCTCTAAAAGTTTTTCCCCCGCGGGGTAAAGATTTCCGTTTTCATCAACCAATCCGAGTTCCCATAAGGTTTCCTTTTGGGCATCCGATAGGGCATCAAAACCCTCGTCAAGGAGTTTCACTAACGAATAGAGTATGTCCTCGCTTATTAAAACGGGTAAACTCGGGGATATGTAGTTGAGGGCTTCTTTAACAGCCTTACCCAAACCGGTGAAAGCGTAAATATCGCTATTGGGAACGGAGAAAGCTATAAGTCTCATAGACTCCAAAAGTTGGGGATATCTTCCACCCTCGGGGAGTTTACCGCTTTCGTTGGGTCCCACGGGGGTTTTCTTAATGTATTCCGCCAATTCTTTGGAAATTTCCAAACGGGGTGTGGCGTTTTTAAATATTTCGTAAATCTCTTTGGCATAGGAGTTTACCGCCTTGTATTCACCTTTCTTCTCTTCCTTACGGAGTTCTATAAATCCCCTTTCCTCCAAAAGTTTTTCCGTTAATTTACCCGGAATGTCGTTGTTTTCTATTGCATCCGCAATGGCGGTAATAATTTCCGTTCCGAGCCAACGGAAGGTTTCGTCCCATTCGCTTGGGTGTTTTACCAGTCCTTTTTGAACCATCTCCTCAAGGATTACCGCCAAAGTCCTACCCCAATAGGTTAGTCCGTATTTAAGAGGCTGATTGAGTTCCGCCAAATTCTGAAATTCCAATTCGGTAAAAACCGCTTCCCTTTCGGGCGCAACCGTTACCTCTTTGTTTTCCCTTTCGCCTTTTAAAAGCTCAAAGAGTGCCAAAGCGTGTTCCTTTCTAATAAGCATTCATCCTCCTCCTTTATAGTATTAATGTTAGAAATTTTGTAAAAGTAAATATAAAGTCATTTCTCCGAATGGCAAGGGGGGGGAGAATTTTAAAGTCAAGTTAAACTTTTAATTGCTATGGCTGGAAAGAAACTTTTTATAGCCGGTTTGTTTACGGTAGGAATTGGCTATGCCCAAACTTGGAATTTGAGCTTACAGCCTTACTTTACCTACATAAACTACTCCAACAGCGGTGTAAAAAAGAACGGTTACTCCTCCACCATATACGGAGTTCTCTCTATAGATAGGGGAACCCATGTAGTTGAAGGAGCAATAGGCTACACCCACCTTAGGTATAAAGGAAATGCAAGTTGGAACCAAAGCGATTACACATTAGCTTATACCAACTATATGTTCTATCCTTGGTATGCCAAGTTGGGTTTCCACTATATAGCTACCCCCAATAACCACTTTTCGGAAAAGTCAAAAATCTATTTCGGTGATGTCGGTTACATCTCTAAGTATAAATGGGATGCGGGAGTTTTCGTATCTTACAGCGACTACAAGCGGTCGGTAAGCACCTTTGAAAGCAGACTCCACTCCGGGTTTTACCGTTGGAAAGACTACTACAGCGGATTTTATTTCTCCTGTGACCTAACTTGGATTAACTTGGACGATAGCAAAAAGGTTCTCACCATTTCAAAAAACAACTACTATTCCGCGGGTATAGGGGTTACCTACTTTACTCCCCAATATAAGGTTGGAGCTTACGGGTGGCTTGGAGAAAGGACTCTTATGGTGGACAACGGAGGATTTGTGGTTTACAACTTGGAAGAGAAATACAAAGGAGGTCTCAACCTAAGCGGGGTTTACTATATAACCAAAAAACTTTGGGTGGAAGCCCAAGCGGGCTATTCGCAATACAAAGAATCCGAAACGGGTAAAAATGTAGGTGTTTTAACCACTACCCTTTCGGTGGGGTATGCTTTCTAAGATTATGAGGTTTTTCCTTTACCTTCTTCTTTTTTACAACGGTTTAGTCTTTTCCCTATCCTATGAAAGGGTTAAAGAGGATTACCACAAATCCTTTGTTTACGAAAAGTTGGGAGACTACAAAAACGCAATTAGGGTTTTAATGGAAGTTTACAAGGCATATCCCAACGGTTACACGGTAAATCTGCGTTTAGGATGGCTCTATTACCTTATGGGTAAATACGAAAATTCCATATATCACTATAAGAAGGCGCTAAAAACTATCCCTTCCTCTTTAGAGGCTAAATTAGGGCTTACCTTACCGCTTATGGCTCAAAAGAAATGGGACGAGGCGGAACAGGTTCTTTATAAGATTTTGGCTACCGACTACTACAACTACTACGGTAATTTAAGACTTTGCACCGTTTTGGAAGCACAGAAAAAGTATTCCCAGCAAAAAATGGTGGCACTGAAAATGCTCTCGGTGTATCCGACTTCCGTCCCCTTTTTGGTCTGTTTGGCAAAAAGCTACTACCACCTGGGTGAAAAGGAGAAAGCTAAAAACCTCTTTAAGGACATTCTGATTTTAGACCCCGAAAATTTGACCGCAAAGGAGTTCCTAAAAAAGTTACAAAAAACGGAAAAGGGGGAAAATTAATTCAACTTTAGGTGGTCGGGAAGTCTTTCCTTGCCCTCTATGTCTTCTATATCTTCCGCTTCCCTTATGAGGTGAACATTACCTTCTAAATCTATTAGAACTACATTGGGTCTATACCTTATAAATTGCATCCACTGGGTTGTGTTGTATGCCCCTACGGGGGAAAGGATTAATCTCGTTCCCCTCGGTAGGGGTGGTAGATATTCCAAGTCGTTTATTACATCTATATTCATACAAAGGGGTCCGTAGAGGATACTGGGTTCGGGTGACCCGCGAAGCGGGCGGTCTACCTCAACCTTGAAGTTATACCAAAAGGCGGTGAAGAGAATGTTTACCCCTGCATCTAAAACATACCCCCTGTAACCGTTGGGAAGGCGTTTTGTCGCGTAAACGGTGGTTATTAAAAATCCCGCTTCGTCCACTATAGCCCTTCCCGCTTCTATAACGAGTTTGGGAAAATCTCCCGGACGCAGATTTTCAAGAAGGGCGGTGGTTATTCTTTCCGCGTATTCCTCTATGTCGGGAACCGCCACTTCGGGAGGTAGATATATACCCTTTAGTCGGTTTTTGGAAGGAAGACCACCCCCTATGTCAAGGTATTCAATTTTGTAACCGTAGTTGTCCTCTATGAGATAGGCAAACTCCACCATTTTTTTGACTTCTATCTCATACGCCTTGGGTTCCAAAATAAAGGTTCCCATATGGCAGTGAAGCCCATTTAACTCCAACCACCGACTTGACGCTATCCTCTTTACCGCATCTTCCGCCTGCCCGCTCTCTAAGTTAAAACCGAACCTGCTCCATTGGGGTTTTATACCTGTATCCATATTTATCCGAATGCCTACCTTTACCTTTTGTCCCAACTTTTTGGCTATCTCCTCTATGTCCGCCAATTCTTCAAAGGTATCTACATTAATCCTTGCCCCCTCTGAAATAGCCCTTTCCAATGCGGGCAGAGGTTTGTATGGTCCATTGAATATAATGCGGTCTCCCGGAATACCCAATCTTCTCGCCTTTTCGTATTCAAATTCGGAAACGACTTCCGCGGTTTCTCCCTCTTGATGGAGTATGGCACATATAGCCTTTAGGTAGTTGGTTTTATAAGACCAAGTAAATTCCACGTTGGGGTAACGGGTCTCAAAAGCCCTCTTAAAGTTTCTAAATTTTTCCCTAAGCCTCCTTTCGGAGAAGACAAAAAGGGGAGAACCGAATTTTTCAACCAACTCCTCAATGGGAACGCCGTCTATATTATCCCTAACACGCGAGGAATAAAATGCCTTTCCGCTTACCTTGTTGGCAAATCCCACATTTATTCGGTTTATAACCGGCTTTTCGTAAACCCTTTTCATAAAAGGATATTATTTTCGCTTTATGTATATCGGCGCCCATGTGCCAATTGCCGGTGGAGTGGAAAAGGCACCCATTAACGCAAAAAATATAGGAGCCACCGCCTTTGCCCTTTTTTTGAAAAATCAAAGGAGGTGGTTTGACAAACCCTATCCCCCCGAAAGGGTGAGAAAATTTAAAGAAAATGTAAACAAATTGGGTTTCTGTGCGGATTGTATCTTGCCCCACGCGGGGTATCTTATAAACCTCTGCTCACCCGATAGGGAAAAAGCGGAAAAATCCTTTCTCGCACTTTTGGACGAGGTTGAGAGGGCACACCGGTTGGGACTTAAATATGTAAACTTCCACCCGGGGGCGCATTTAGGAAAATACGGTGAGCGGGAAGCCCTAAAAATAATAGCGGAAAGGATTAACCAAATATTGGACAAAACCGAAGGGGTAACTTTGGTTTTGGAAACCACCGCGGGGCAAGGTAGTAACCTCGGCTACAGATTTGAACATTTAGCCCAAATAATAGAGCTGGTTGAGGACAAAAGCCGAATAGGGGTATGTATAGACACCTGTCACATCTTCGCGGCGGGATACGACATTTCAACGGAAAAGGGTTTTTTGAAAACTATGGAAGAGTTTGAAAAGGTTATAGGTTTTGAATACCTAAAGGGGGTTCACCTAAACGATAGCAAAACCAAATTGGGTA
>QOAS01000020.1 GCA_003972855.1 Gammaproteobacteria bacterium
TCAAAGATTTAAAAAAAACATAAAAGATTATGAAATGGTTATAGATTGTATTTCTAGTTCAATAATAGCACTAGCAGAGATTTTGAAGGAGAAAAATGAGAATATCAAGAATTCTTTATATTTTTTGGTCGTATCACTAATTCTTGAAGTCCTAACTATTGTTATTCTACTATTTACTTCTTGGCCCTTTCCACCAACTCCCTAAGGACAAACTTTAATTCCTTTAGTCCCTCACCGGTTAAAGCACTTATTAAAAACACCGGTAGGTTGTATTTTTCCTCAAAATACCTCTTTAGTTCTTCAAGGTATTTTTTATCATTTTGGGCGTCTATTTTGTTTAAAACCACCACTTGGGGTTTTTCCAAGAGCTTAGGGGAATACTCCTTTAGTTCATTCCTTAAAATTTCAAAAGCCTCTTTGGGGTCTCTATCCCTAAAGTCGCTAACATCAAGGATAAATGCCAAAACTTTCGTCCTCTCTATGTGTCTTAGAAATTCAAAACCCAAACCTTTTCCTTTATGCGCACCCTCAATAAGTCCCGGAATGTCCGCTATAACAAAGGAGTAAAAATCGTCAAAACCCACAACTCCCAAATTGGGTTTTAAGGTTGTAAACGGATAAGGTGCAACCTCCGCCTTTGCATTGGAGAGTCTATTTATAAGGGTGGATTTACCCGCATTGGGAAAACCTACCAATCCCACGTCCGCTATGGATTTAAGTTCCAAAATAACCCACCTTTCTTCACCCTTTTGTCCTTTGGTGGCAAACCGAGGTGCTTGGCGGGTTGGAGTTGCAAAACGGGCGTTACCCAGTCCCCCTTTACCTCCCCTTGCTATAACCGCCCTTTGTCCATCTTTGGTTAAATCCGCAATAATCTCCCCCGTTAGGGCATCTTTTACAACCGTTCCAACGGGAACCTCTACTATCAGGTCTCTACCCTTTCTACCGTGTTTTTTCTTTCCCCCTCCCGGTTTTCCGTTTTCCGCCTTTAGGTGTTTTTGAAATTTCAGGTCGTAGAGGGTGTGTTTATTTTTTGTCGCCACGAATATAACATCTCCTCCCTTTCCTCCGTCCCCACCGGCGGGTCCCCCTTTGGGGCGAAATTTCTCCCTTAAAAATGCAACCGCTCCGTCTCCACCGTCACCCGCCTTTACATATATCTTGACCTTATCTACAAATTCCATAGCGGAAAAAAATTTAAAAAAGTTTTTGAATAACCGCCACCCCGTCCCCCAAAGGGCAGACAAAAGAGCTAAGTTCCTCACGGTGGAAAATTTCTTTCAAAAAAAACCTCAAAGCGTTAACCTTTAAACTCTTACTACTTTTGGAGGCAACCTCTCCCCTCCACAAAACATCGTCCGCAATGATAAGTCCTCCCCTTTTTAGTTTGGGAAGAACGAGTTCCAAACTTTCGCTGTAATTCTGTTTCTCATGGTCAAACACGACGAGGTCTAAACTTCCATCTTCAAAACTTAGGTCGTTAAACACGGTAAGGGCTTCACCGATATGGTAAACAATTTCCGCTTTCAACTCAAATTGGGAAAAAAGCTCCAAAGCCCTTTGGCGGTTTCTCTCTTGGTAGTCTATGCAATGAATGGTGCAACCCTTATCGCAAGCCAAAGCAATCCACAGGGCGGAATAACCGAAACCGCTACCGAATTCCACTACCAATTTGGGTTTTAACAACTTCGTAAAGAAGTATAGCAAATTCCCCACTTCGGGTTCCACGACAGGAAATTTTTCTTCTTTAGCCAATTGGTAAAGTTTTTTTAACCTCTCGTCGGGATAGGAAAGTAAATTTCTCAGATAAGAGGTTAAACTGTCCATAGAACCTTGGTAGGTTGGAGGTGAGATTAGGAGGCGGAGCGGACGGGATTTGAACCCGCGACCTCCGGCTTGACAGGCCGGCGTTCTGACCGGGCTGAACTACCGCTCCAGCCTCCCAAATAGATAATTATACAATGGTAGGCGGGACGGGACTCGAACCCGTGACCTCCGGCTTGTAAGGCCAGCGCTCTCCCAACTGAGCTACCCGCCTTCAGCGCAGGCTCGCCGGTGTTCCCGCCCTACCAAGGAACCACCGTGCGAAAATATTAATATAACCCTTCCTCTCTCGTAGAAAATATGATATTAATCACTAACCAAGGTTTTATCCGAAATTTCTCTAATTCGGTTTATTACCTTCTCTATAATCCACTTGGGGGTTGAAGCTCCGGCGGAAACCCCTACGGTGGAAACACCTTCAAACCATTCCTCTTGTAGTTCCTCCTCCGTTTCTATGTGGTAACTATTGGGGTTTAAAGATTTGGCAATTTTGTATAAACGGGTTGTATTTCCGCTATTTTTCCCACCGATGATGACCATTACATCAACTTTAGGTGCCAACTCCCTTACCTCTTCCTGTCGTATGGAAGTGGCGTTACAAATGGTGTTTATTACCTTTAGTTCATCAACCCAAATGGAAAGTTCTCCTACAACCTCTTTAAAGAACTTCTCATTTTGGGTAGTTTGGGCTATGACTCCCACCTTTTGTTTATTCAGTGCGGGTTTCAAATCCTCTAAGGTTTCCACTATAATACCCTCACCGCCCACATCTTTCAGGTAACCCCAAGTTCCTATAACTTCGGGGTGGTTTTTCTCCCCCACCAAGACCACGAAATAACCCTCGTTTGCCAACTTTTGAACCGCTTCATGCACAGCTTTAACATAGGGACAAGTGGCGTCTACTATTTTTACACCTTTAGAAAGAAGCTCCCTTTCCTTTTGGGGTGGTATTCCGTGAGAACGGATTATTAATACCGTATCGCTATCCAAGTTTTCTTCACTTTTTAGGACTTCCACACCGAGGGTTTTAAGCCTTTCTATTTCCTGCGGGTTGTGGATTAAGGGTCCGTAGGTAAAAACCTTTTTTCCCTCACGGGTGTAAACGGCGGATTTTTGAGCCAACTCTATAGCCCTTTCCACCCCGAAACAAAAACCCGCATGGGGAGCCAAAATAATCCTTACGGACATTGCGGAGATTAGTTTAAATTAGAAAACCACTAAAAAGGGTGGTTTAAAGCATAGAAGTTTAAAAACCGAAAAATTTTTTTCTCAGTTCCACCATCTCTTTTACGGTAAGTTGCCCCGGTGCAAAGGCTTTGTCCAAAGCACAATAGGTTATTACCGAATTAAAGATAAACCCCGCTACGCGGGAGATTTTCCCTTTCTCTCCCATGGCTATTGCCACGGTAGGAATAGGTTGTTTGCTTGCCACGCAAAGCAGTCGGGCTACATCTTCTTCGCTTTGGGCTAAACATGCAACTTTCGCTATATCCGCCCCCTCTTCCACCATTTGGGCGAATATTGCATTTAGCTCCTCCTCGGAAGGTGTTTTCCCAAAGTCGTGAAAGGACAAAATGAGTTTCTTGCAGTTGTTTTTTACCAACCTTCGGATTTCCTCTTTTTCCTCCTCCAAAGCCCGTAACTCTATATCAACGAAATCCACCAAAGGTGTTAGGACGGTATAGTAATCTACCCTGTTTGGAACTTCCTCTATACCGCCCTCCCACTTTGCACGGACGGTTAGTATTGCCTTCAAACCCAAAGAGTTGCCGAAAGAGATGATTTCCTTGCAATGGTTTAGGTCTTTGTTTTTAAAACCGTCAATGCGGTATTCAATTGCATCCGCACCCAGCCGTTTAGCCTTGGGAATAGTTTCTCGGTAGTTTTCGTCGGTGAGGGGAACCGCTATTAGAAAGGTCTTTTCCATAAGGGAAGGTATTATTTTAGGGCGATAGTGGAGGCGGTGGGATTCGAACCCACGACCTCCTGCATGCCATGCAGGCGCTCTCCCACTGAGCTACGCCCCCGACTACCGCCAAGGAGATTATTATAGCGGAAAGAGGAGAAAAACTATAACCTTTATTGTCCTCCTTCCTGCTTAGCTTTCAAAGCTTTATTTAAAAGTTGATACATTCTGGAAACCCTTCTGGAAGCTTCCCTTTTGGTTATAACACCTTTACTCCAAGTGTGCATAATAATGCTTTGAACTTCGGGCAAAAATTGTTTTGCCTCCTCCAACCTTCCCTCTTCAACCATTCTTCTGAACTTCTTAATGTAAGTTCTCATTCTGGAAAGGTGGTATCTGTTTCTTAGTCTCCTTCTTATGTTTTGGCGTGCAGCCTTTTTAGCGGATTTTGTGTTCGCCACCTTTTTACCTCCCCTATTTGTTTATTCTCGGAACCTAAATATTATACCATTAGCCGTCCCTGTAGAACATAAACCCCAGCCTTTTCAACCTTTACCGGGACTATCTTTCCGAGTAAATCTCTTCTGTCGGTTTCCACTTCCACCCACTTGTTCTCCGAACTTCTACCGATGAGTTTTCCATTTTCATACCTTTCAAAGAGGGGATAAACGATTCTCAACTGCATAAGCGGGAATCAAAAGCAGACAAATTAACGCACTAAGAAATAATCTAAAGTTTTTCATGATTAGGGGGCTCGTGTTTCATTTTTTAATTTATTACCCTCCCTATAGGAGCTTCTAATTAAGTCGATAAGAATTTACAAGTTAAAAATAATTGGACT
>QOAS01000008.1 GCA_003972855.1 Gammaproteobacteria bacterium
TAAAAATTTGAAAAAATGTTTCAGGTGATAGTAAAATCCCTTTCTCCGTTCATCCCTGCACGCTCTAAGGCGTGCCTACTACCCCCTATCCATTTCACGGACTCGGGGGATACTTTTTATCTCCTAAGTTAGTTTTGGCTGTTTTCCCCGCTCCCTTTGTTCTTGTTATCTGTGGACGGGACAGCCTTTTCCAAGGAACCTCCCCTTGAAAAGTATTTTACCATCACTTGGAATTTATTTTCAAGTTTTTATTATTTTCGCTAACTATACCTCGCCCAACAGGCTATGGAGAGAAGTAGGAGGATAGGAAATCAACCCTTTACAAACCAAAATGGTTAAAAGAAAGATTAGGAGTTTTCACTCTCTTTGTTTTCTTCCTTATTTTCTTCTTCCTTTTTCTCCTCTTTTGGTTCAACTTCTACGAATTTAACCTTCTTAGATGCCTCCTCAAGGGCTTTGTTCCTTCTGAGGTCCGCTTTAATCATTTCTATCAAACCCCTATCTTGGAGGGAGTTTTTAAGCTCTTCGGGGGAAACATTGTAGGCTTTTGCCAACTTCTCTATTTCGCGGTTTACCTCTTCCTCGCTAACCTCTATGTTAAGCTCGTCCGCGAGCCTGTCAAGAAGAAGCCTGCTCGCCACGTTGAATACCGCGGTGGGTAAAATTTCGTTAAGCAATCTTTCCCTATCCACTTGGTTGGGATTTATACCGTAAGCGGATAGTTCTTGAAGTCTGCGTTCAAAGAGAATGTCGGTTTCCCTTCTTACCAAGCTTTCGGGAATATCAAATTTGTGAACCTCTACAAGTTTCAGAAGTAGTTTTTCCAACCTTTGTTGTTCCTTACTTCTTTCAAATTGCTCCTTGAGTTGTTCTTCTATTTTCTTACGGGCTTCTTCCCAAGTTTCGCCGAGGTTTAGTTTTTTGGCAAATTCGTCGTTGAGTTCGGGGAGAACCTTTTCTTTCACCGCTTTTATTTTCAGTTTTATATCTACCTTTCCAACCTCTTTTCCCTCTTGGTCGTAAATGGGAAGTCCTTTAAGCTCTATCTCTTCACCCGCTTTTTTGCCCTCCAAAGCCTCTTCTATTTCCTTTCTAAAGAGACCCTCTCCTATTACCGCGGAAGTTTCCCCGTTTTCCTTTTCACCACTTTCGGTGTCGGTAATTTCGTATTCAACCTCTACGAGGTCTCCCTTTCCTATCTCCCTATCCACGGGATTCCATTGGGCATTTTGCTCCCTTAGTTGGTTTATGTAATTTTCAACCTGCTCTTGGGAGAATTCCACCTTGGGAACCTCAACGGTAATCTCCTCAAGATTTTTAAGCTCTATTTGAGGAGGAACTTCAAATTTAACCACAACGGTGGCGGAAGGTTTTTCTTCATCAATTTTCACCTCGGTTATAAATACATCCGCAACGGGTTTTACCCCTTTCTCTTCCAAAGCCTTCTCCAAATATTTGTCAAGTAAGGTCTTAGCAACATGCCCTTCTATGGAAGAAGAGAAACGCTTTCTCAAAATCTTACGGGGAACTTTACCCCTTCTAAAACCGGGAATGGTAGCGGTATGGGACAGGTATTGGTATATCTCATCTAAGGCGCTTTTTACCTCCGCGCCTTCAACTTCTAAGGTAAGTTCTCTATATAGTCCTTTATCCTCCTTCAGTGTCGCTTTCATTTTCTCCTCCCTTACGTTGGTCAAAGATTAATAAGCATACTCAAAAAGGCTCTTTTTCCGTTGAAGCCCTGCAAATGGAGGTCTAATAATAACCTTTATGGAATTCTTTAAGCAAACCGAACTTCCCGGTATAGGGAAGAGGTTTTCCATAAAACTCTCCAGCGGACAAATAGTTTCCGTAATAATCCACCATTCGGGTAAAAGGGAAATTTATGTTTTGGACGAAGACGGCGACGTTGAATGCACCGTAACGCTCACCGACCAAGAGGCAAGGGAAATGGGAATGGTTTTGGCGGGTGCATTCTATCAACCCGTTGAAGGGGACAAAATGCAAATGCTTTTAAAACAGCTGGTTATGGAATGGGTGGAACTGCCCGAACAAAGTCCCCTCATAGGGCAAACCTTGGCGGAGGCGGACATTAGAAAAAAAACCGGGGTTATAGTTTTGGGAGTTGTAAGGGAAGGAGAGATTTTCCCCGCCCCCGACCCCAAAAGCTTCCGCTTTGAAGTGGGGGACATTGCCATAGTCGTAGGTAACCGCCAGCAAATAGACAACTTCGTTAGGACTTACCGCATAAAGTAATGCCCAAAAAGGTTTTATTAATCCGTTTTTCTTCTCTCGGTGACGTAGTTTTAACCTCTTGTCTTATTGAACCTTTGGTAAAAAGCGGTTTTAAACCCCTTTTGCTTACCTACCGACCTTACGGGGAGCTTTTTTCTCAAGACAACCGCATCGGGGTTATAGAGGTAGATAAAAACACCTTTAAAAGTCCCAAAAGGTTTTTCCAACTTTTGGAGTTTCTGAAGGAAACCAAACCTTTTGCGGTTGTAGACCTCCACGCCAACCCTAAGAGTTTCCTTGTGAGAAAGCTAATTCCCGCGGAGGTAAAGGTTGTTTACGATAAAAAAGCCCTCTTTAGGAGGTTTTGTGTTTTTTTAAACCGCTTGGGTTTTGCACAAAAGTTCAAAAGTAACCCTTTAAGCGTTCCCAAGCTTTACACCCAAACTTTAAAGGTTCTCGGTTTAAAAGTGGAAAATCCCCGTCCCTCTATAAAGGTATCCCCCCAAAGTGTGGAAAAAACTTTAAAAAAATTCAACCTCAAAAGGGGGGAGTATGCGGTTTTGGGAATAGGGGCGAGGTATAGAAAGAAGGAATACCCCCACTTTGAGGAACTAATAAAACTCCTCTCCCAAAGGATGAAGGTTGTATTAATAGGCGACAAAAGGGATTACGAAAAGAGTAAAAACTGGAAAGGGGTTTTAAACCTTTGCGGAAAACTCTCCCTCGGTGAAAGTCTTTGCGTGCTAAAAGGTGCAAAGGTTTTTGTGGGAAACGACAGCGGTGCCACCCATATGGCAAGGGCGGTTGGAACATCCGCGGTGGTAATTTACGGAGGAACCCATCCTTGTTTGGGTTTTGCCCCTTATCCCGACGAGGGGATAGTAATTTCCAAAAACCTAAGTTGTTCCCCGTGCGACCTCCACGGAAAAGGTAGTTGCGATAAAAACTACGAGTGTTTGGAAATTCCCCCGACGGAAATAGCCCAAAAGGTTTTTAATATGATTTCAAGATGAGCGCAAATATGGATGAACTTGAGAAGAAGTGGGAGGAGGAGATAAAAAAACGCCAACAGGGACAAAATCCCACCGCCAACTCGCCCCAAGAAAACCCCGAATGGCAACCGGTTAGCGACGAGGTGGGCGCCCCGCAGGAAAATAGGGAACACATGGAGGAACCCCCCGACGAGGTCCTTTTGGCACTTTTAAATATCCCCCTTGAGATAAGCGTTGAGGTGGGTTCCAAAAGAATTACCCTTGAAGAGCTTTTTTCCCTAAAACCCACCGCGGTTATAGTTTTGGACAAAATGCTTTCCGACCCCGTTGATATTAAAGTAAACGGGAGAAAAATCGCGGAAGGGGAGTTGGTGGTCGTAAACGACCGCTTTGGGGTAAAGATTACGAAAATCGTTTCCCCCGACGAGAGAATTAAAAAAATTAAAGGACAATGAAGGAGCGCATTCTAACGATTTTTAGGGAAAGTGCGGAACTTAAGCTCGCCTTCGTTGAAAAGTATTTGGAACTTATAGAAAAGTTTGCCATTGAAACCGCCCAGAGGCTAAAAAAGGGCGGAACCCTTTTTCTTTTCGGCAACGGCGGGAGTGCCGCGGACGCCCAACATATCGCCGCGGAGCTTATAGGAAGGTTTTCCAAAGATAGGTTGCCTATAAGGGCTATAGCATTAACGACCGACACTTCGGTTTTAACCGCGGTGGGTAACGATTACGGCTTTGAAAGGGTCTTTGAACGGCAGGTAGAGGGTTTGGTGGGAAAAAACGACGTTGTAATAGGTATCTCAACCTCAGGCAGAAGTGAAAATGTAAGGAGGGCTTTGCTAAAGGCTAAAGAAAAGGGGGCTTTGACGGCGGGTTTTTTAGGAAAGGACGGGGGAACGATTAAAGAAATTGTAGATTACGCCTTTGTGGTGCCTTCCAACGAAACCCCGAGAATTCAGGAGTGTCACATAACATTGGGACACACCCTTTGCGAACTTTTGGAAAACCTAATAGTTGGTTGATTTCTTTCCCCCTTTTGCAAAAAAATGATTTGCTAATGAACCTATCCCAAAACGGAAAGGATTACAACCGTCTCCTTTTAGGTGACGATGCCCTTGAGCTACTCAAAGAGTTAAGGATACTTGTGGTAGGCTTGGGAGGTTTGGGGAGTTTTGTAACCACCGAATTGGTTAGACTGGGAGCTAAAAACCTCATTTTGGTGGACAACGATAGGGTTTCCGTTTCTAACCTCAATAGGCAAATTCTTTACGACCGCTCCGATGTCGGCAAATCCAAAGCTCTCGTAGCCTCTAAGAAATTAAAGAAGATAGACCCTTCGGT
>QOAS01000165.1 GCA_003972855.1 Gammaproteobacteria bacterium
CTTTTGAACTTATTCAAAAAGCTTGGAAAGAAGGGGATTACGCGAAGTTTTTAATAGGATGGGGTTACGGTCCCCAAAAGCAGTATAAAAATTTACCGCCCTATCTTCAATTTATAAACGAATACGAATGTTTTTTACCCATAACAGCCTTTATCAACGGCGGAATTTTAAACCTCATTTTTGTAATTTGGTTCTATTTAGCGGGTATTTATCTAACCTACAGGGTTCTAAAGAATAGAGTTTCACACTTTTTCGGTATGAAATTGGCTTTAATATCCTCCGTATGGGTTAATCTCGTATATCACCTTTTTACACTCTTTTGGGTTCCCATAAATGCTATTTTCTATATACTCCTCGCGTTGATAGAAAAAATGGAAAAAGACTAAATAAGGAGTTTCTCTACGGTTTCTTCCGCCTCCCTTAGATAGGGATTTAAGATTTCCTCATTAAGACCTAAGTTGTTTAAACACTTTTCAAATTTTTCGTCTTTCTTTAGGTCAAAAGCCAAAACTTTAGAAATATAAAAAAGACAGTGAAGTTTGGGATTGTCTTCCAAGTAACCTTCCAAAATTTCGTGGTATAGTTTGAGGTCTACCGCAACTTTTATCGGCTCTATATCAAACACTATATCTGAAGGGAAAAATAACCCCCCTAAAAAGGCTACATCTTCATTTACTTTAACAACTTCTGCCAGTTTTTCCGATAAAACGGCGGCTAAAAGCATTTTTTTATATTGCTCTATAGGGACCCTTAAGGTTTCCGCCAATTCTAAAACCATTAAAACGAGCAGATACTTTTTAAGGTTATTAATTCCCAAGTACGCCAAAGCCTGTCTTATAGACTTTATCTCCAAGGGTAAGTAAAAGTAGGACGAGTTAACAAACTTTAGAAGTTTGGTAACCAACCCGGGGTCGCTTTTTATAAGCTCTTCTATTTCTTTCAAATCCGCATGCCTCTCTATTGCGGACAAGGTTTTAATAATGGTCGTGGTAAGGGCTGCGATGCTTATTTCCGCATAAATAGGTTCGGGTTTTCCAAAGAAATATCCCTCAAATAGGTCGCAATGGTTTCTTTTCGCCAAAAGGAACATTTTTGGGTCTTCCACTTTAGTGGCAATGCATTTTTTATTAATTAGAAAAGGGTCTTTAGCTTTATCCAAATCTTTAACTTGGGCAACTATGTAATCCGCATATTTAATAGCCAAAACCCTCATGTCTTTATCAAAAGTAAGGTCTACATCAAAGGCAAATTCAAAACCTTCCCTTTTGAGGTTTTGTAAAGCATTATTTATGTATTCCCAATGTCTTTTCGTAATTTCCGTATAAGGTTTTTGCAAATTTAAAACCGTTTTTTCGGGAATTAGTGTTTCCAAGTAGGACTTATTTACAACATTTTGAATAGAGAGGTTAATCATTACCTTTTTGTCACCCGCAACTTTGTTGTAACCTATTGAAGCCAAAAGGTCTATAACTATGAATGCCGCCTTATAAGGCGGTATTTCGTGGGGAAATTTATCGGGACTCTTTTTACTCCTTAAAAAAACCTCATACATTACAACCGTCTTACCGTCTTCCTCCACTATAGGTTGTCTGACCAAGAAAAAAGGCGATTGAACAGCCATCGGACTTTATAAAATTCTATGTAAAGATATAAAAAAATTGAGGGGTTTCAATCTTATTCCTTTTTATGGGTAAAGTATAAAGCGAGGGCTATAAGCAGAACTCCCAAAGCTATATAGAGGGTTTCCAGAGGGCTTTTAAACTCTAAATGCAAAACCTGTTTAAAGAAGGAAACGATTAGAACCATTATAACGAGGCGTCCGAGCTTTTCCTTTAAATCCTCCAAACTCTTAATTACCAAGACCCTTTCCCCCAATGGGTCTTTTTCCGCAGGGTCTATTTTGGAAACAAAAAGTTCATAAAGTCCCAAAGCGAATACCAATAAAAAGGTTGCTATCAAAAATAGGTCTACCGAAGCTATTACAACCGATAATAATTTATTGTAAAACTTCTCGTAAGAAACATCTATCAAAAAGGAAGTTACCAAGTGGAATACTTCATAGATACCCACCAAGAAAATTACCAAGGAAGATACCAAGGATGCAATAACCGCTATCAGAACCAACCAACGGGTTTTCCACAATAGGTTTTCAAAAAACAACTCCAACTTTTTTTGAAGAGATATTTTCTTTGCTTCCATTTGTTGGATAATAAGATAGAACAAGGGGGCAAATTGTCAATTGGAGATTTCCCTTCCTTCGGAAGAATTTTTATTGTCCGCCTGCTTTTGTTGGGTAACCTGACGGAATATATCCCTAATTAGTTCTTTAAAAAATTGAATTCTATCCCTGCAGGTGTATTTTTCTTTTACCGCATTGAAACCTTTTTGTGCTATTAGGTTTCTGTCCTCTTCATTTTCCAAGTAAAAGAGTAGTTTTTCCTCTATGTCCATTCTATCCAAGGGGTTGTAGGCTATAATTTCCTCTCCCGGTTTAAAGAAACTGGGTAGGGTATGTCTGTAATTTATCATTAGGGCTGTTTCACACGCGAGAACTTCAAGAGGGGTAAAGGCTATTCCGCTGGGAACAAAGGATGGGAAGGCTGTTAAAGCCAATTTTGCCCTATTTATGTAGTTGAGTCTATCTTCCATAGAGTTTATCTCCGCAACCGCAAAGCCTTCGGGTAAGTCTCCCTCTACCTTACCCACAATGGTTAGCTCCGTTCCCTCCAAAAAGCTTAATACAAACCAATTTCTACGGGCGGTGGTATAGATTCCAACCTGCAAGAGCCACATAAAGTAAGCTTGAGGGTTTTCCTTTCTAAACTTGTTAAAACTTTCTTGGAATTGGGGGTTCATTAGGGGCAAAAGATATTCAACCGCATAAAGGGGGGTCATTTCGGGATTTCTAAAGCAGAACTCTCCGACCTCTATACCGAAATCCCTTATAGGGGTATCCATTGTTTGGTTCCAATTTTCCACCACAAGGGAAGGCTCCAATGTATCACCTACAAAGACCAGGTTTATATCCTTTTCCCCCTTTTGGGGAATAAGTCTAAAGTTCACACAAGGAGTGAAGTAAAAGATATTGGGGAAACCTAAAGAGCCTAAAAATTCCCCAAACCTAAGGTCGGTTATTAGGAAAACGGTATTGGGTGCACCCCTTAGGTTGAGTAAGTTATGGGCATAGGAAAGGGGGTCTTCGGTAACGAGGGTTAGGTGAACCGTCCCCAAAACCGCATGCAAAGGGACTTTTTCTTTATCCCTTTCACCCCAAATGATACCCTTGGTGTTGAAATCCATAGTAAAGTGGGGACGGTATTCTTCCACTTCCCCCACCGTTTTGGCGGGATTTTGGGTATCTATGGAAAAAACTCTCAATTCAACGCTATCGTCGGGTAAAAATTCTTTTAGACTTTCAATTATGTGAAAATCTCCGAAGTTTTCCAAACCGCTTAGGAGCAATGCAACCTTTATTTTTTCCATCAAAGGTAACAGTTTAACCACTTCACCTCGGGATAATTAAAGTGTTTAATGAAACCCAGTGTGGAAGAATTAAAAGAAATAGCCCGTCAAGTGAGAATAGAAACAATTAAGGCTATATATTTAGCGGGGTCGGGACACCCGGGCGGTTCCCTTTCGGTAACGGATATATTGGTAACCCTCTACTTTGGCGGTTACGTTAATGTAGACCCAAGCAACCCTTACAAACCGGATAGGGAGCGATGGAGAAGACAACTCCCCGCTGGCTGACCGAGCCAAGGGCCGCATTGATATTACCGCCGGAAAAGGCCCCGGTCGCCTTGATATCGGTGATCGGCAGGGTTGTAATGTTGACATTGTTATCCACCGGCCCGGCGGCGGCCGCTTTCAGGGTTGCGCTCTTACTGAAACGGGCCACCACGGCGCTGGTGGTGCCATTGTCACCGGCAGTCCCCACGGTGACCACCTTGCCGTCTTTCTGCATGGCCAAGGCGTAACTCACCGATTCACCGGCACCAAAAGAGGTGGTCACCACGGCCGGCAGCAGTTGATTGCTCTCAGGTTCAGGTTCCGGCTTGAAGGAGGCCAATGATTCCTTGACCTGCAGATCGCCGATGGTCAGGCTTGTCCCCCTGTTTTCCCGCTCTGCGGCCGGCTCGGACATGTTATTATCCGGCCGGTCATAGGAGATCAGTAAAAAATCACGATTTCCATTGGTGGTGGTAAAGCCGGTTGCATATAAACTCTCCGCATCACCGGCAAGACTGTACAGGACATCATCCTCCGGTCCGATTTCAGTCACCAGGATGCCCTTGTCGCCAAATGCGGTATCAGCGCGACCATTGCGGGTAAAACGAAAAAGAGCGGCCTCCCGTTCTCCTTCCGGCCCGACTGAACCGGCGACATAGAGATCACCGTTTTCAGCCTGATACAGGCCATAACCCTCGGATACCTCATCGCTGTTTACCGTCGTACCAATACCGTCGGCGCCAAAACCTGCATCCAGGCGCCCATCACCGGTAAAACCGGCAAGCATCAACCTG
>QOAS01000129.1 GCA_003972855.1 Gammaproteobacteria bacterium
TTTCCCGAAAGGTTGCCACAGGGAAGCGATGCGGTAAACGATACCGACCCGCAGGCTTTGGGAGTTCCTCCTCTCAAAGCGGAAGGAAAAAATCCCAACGCCCAAAGGGTTGCCCAAATAATAAACAAACTCTCCCAGAGGATAGCGGAGGTTATAAAGGACGAACCCAAAGCCAATTATCTCTTAATGAGGGGAGTGGCACAAAAACCCCAAATAGAACCCTTTGGGAAAAAATACGGGCTTAAAGCGGTCGCCATTGCGGTTTATCCGATGTATAAAGGCTTGGCTAAGTTGGTCGGAATGGAAGAGGCAAACCCCAAAGGGGAAACGATAGAAAGCCAGATAGAAACCCTTAAAGAGGTTTGGGATAAATACGACTTCTTCTTCGTTCACATAAAGAAAACCGACAGCTTTGGGGAAGACGGGAACGTAGAAGGCAAAATTAAGGTTTTGGAAGAATTTGACAAACAGCTTCCCAAACTGTTGGAGCTGAAACCCGACGTGCTTATTATTACCGGCGACCACTCAACCCCTTGTGCGGTTAAAGGTCACTCTTGGCATCCCGTTCCATTGCTGATTCACTCACCATACGTTCTCGGAAGAACTTCCAAAGCCTTTACCGAAAGGGAGTGCCTAAAGGGTGAAATAGGTATAATTCCCGCCCACAAAATTATGCAGTTGGCTTTAGCCCACTCGGGAAGACTGAAAAAATACGGCGCTTAAGCTTTCCCCTTTAATATCTCTTTATGGGATTTATAAAGAAACTCTTTTGCTGGGTTGCGGGAATATTTTTCGTAACCTTTGTAGGTTTAATGGGTTTGGGACTTTGGCTCAAGAGCAAGTTACCCACCACCGACAAAGTAGCCCTTATAAAGGTTGAAGGGGTAATTACAACCGCTGATGAGATTTTAAAGAAACTGAAAAAGGTTGAAGAGGACAAAACTATAAAGGCTCTCGTTTTGAGGGTAAACTCGCCCGGCGGTGCGGTTGGAGCTTCCCAAGAGATTTACAGGGAACTTATAAGGATTAGGGATGAATACAAAAAACCGGTAGTGGTTTCTATGGGAAATGTCGCCGCCTCGGGTGGACTTTATATATCTCTGCCCGCCAATGTAATTTTTGCGGAAGGGGGAACCATCACCGGTTCCATAGGGGTAATAATCCAAAAGTTGGAAGTTAAGAAATTAGCGGACAAAATAGGGGTGGAGGTGAAGGTAATAAAAACCGGAAAGTTTAAGGATGTTTTAAACCCCTTCAAGGAGATGACTCCCGAAGAAAAGGAGTATCTACTTAGGTTGGAGGAAGATGTTTTAAACCAATTTAAGTTGGCGGTGGAAGAGAACCGCAAAGGGAAATTAAAAGTCAAAGTAGACCAAATAGCGGACGGAAGAATCTTTAGCGGAAAACAGGCATTGGAAATAGGATTAATTGACAAAATAGGTAACTTGGAAGACGCCATAGCGGAGGCGGGCAAACTGGCGGGAATTAAGGGTAAACCCGTGGTGGTTGAATTGAAAAGGGAACAACCTTTGGTTAAAAGACTACTCGGAACCGACCTAAAGGGTTTTTCCTTATTTGACGGTTCTACGACAATAGGGGTTTACTATCTCATGTATTAATTTTCCCTTTCTTGCAAAAACTTTTTGGGGCTATTAACTTTGTATTGTAACTATGGTGAGTATCAAAAGTAAAAACCTTTTAGTTTTACTGATAGAAATAGACGAGAACGACCCCCAAAAGATAATTTCCCAATTGGAGGAACGCTTAAGCAAAAAGTTTTTTTCAAACAATGCGGAAATACCCTTCCTAATACAGGCAAAGGAAGGGGTAGAGGAAGAAGTTGTAGACAAAGTGGTGGAATATCTCACCCAAAGGGGATTTTCCTACCTTTTAAAGCCCGCGGAGAAAAAGGGAACAAAACCTTTGGAGGTTCCCTTCAACTTTGAAAACCTCAAGGGGAATAACGTATTAATAGTCAATAAAAATCTCCGTTCGGGTCAAATCGTTGAACACGCGGGTGATGTTCTGATATTGGGAAGCGTTAATCCCGGCGCGGAAGTGAGGGCTACCGGAAATGTAATAGTTTTGGGAGAACTAAAAGGTATAGCTTGGGCGGGTTATTTGGGAAACAAAGACGCGGTTATAGTTGCCCTAAAGATGCAACCCCAACAGCTTAGGATAGCAAACCTCTTTGCCCCCGTAGAGGATTCTATAAAGGATAAGGGGAGACCCCAAGTTGCGAAGGTGGTTTACGATAAGGATACCAATACCTACGAGATAGAGGTTCAGCCTCTCGTTTAACCTTTTTTGTTTATGGAACTTATCAATTACCTCCTCAAAAAGTTGGACGGAAAGCTGATTCAGACCCACGTTTCGTGGGTAATAATTCCCTCCGATAGGAGTTTCGTTTTAAAGATAAAAAAGCCCGTTAATTTCGGATTTTTGGATTACTCCACTTTGGAAAAGAGAAAACTTTACTGCCAAAAGGAGGTTGAATTAAACCGAAGGCTCTGCCGTTGGGTGTATCTCGGAGTTATCCCCATAAGTAAAAAAGGTGAGGATTACATTTTGGGGTCGGAAGAAAACGTTTGCGAATATGCGGTAAAAATGCGTTACATAGACCCCGAAAGGTTGCTCATCAACAGACTAAACACCCTTTCGGAGGAGGATATAAAACTCGTAGCCCAAAGGGTGGCCCAGTTCCACAAAAAAGTCCCCACCTTCGGGGATTTCGGAAAACCCGAGGTTATAAAATACAACACCGACGAGAACTTTGAACAAACCAAACCCTTTGTAGGTGTAACTATTGATAGGGAGACCTACGAAGGTATAAAGGAGAGAACCGAACGCTTTTATAGGGATTTTGAAAAACTATTCCTAAAAAGGGTGGAAGAGGGAAAAATAAGGGACGGACACGGGGATATAAGATTGGAGCATGTCGCCTTTTTGCCCGAAGGGGTGTGCATCTTTGACTGCATAGAGTTCAACGAAAGGTTTAGATACGGAGACATCATAAACGATATGTGCTTTCTATCCATGGAGCTTGACCTCTATGGCAGGAGCGATTTGGCAAAGGTTTACGAAGAAACCTACAAAGAGCTTATGGGAGAGAAGGACGAGGAATTTTACCCCCTACTGAACTTCTACAAGGCTTATAGGGCATACGTAAGGGGTAAGGTGACCTCCTTTTTGCTAAACGACGAGGGTATTCCCCCTCAAGAGAAAGAACAAATTAAGGAGAAAGCGAAAAGGTTCTTCCAACTCTCCTTGGATTACCTAAAGAGAGTTTACCCTTAGTCGGTTTCCCTCTTTTTCCGCAATCCTCAAAAAGTTTTCCAAGATTTTCATTCCCCATTTGCGGTAGTTTTCGTTAAATCCGATACTTTCGGGGTGGAACTGAACGCCAAAAATCGGGAACCTCGTATGTTGGATAGCCATAATCTCCCCATCGTCGGTGGAGCGGGCGGTAACCTTTAGCTCTTTGGGGAGGGTTTTCTCGTCTATAACCAACGAGTGATACCTTATTGCGGAAAAGGGGTTGGGAAGACCTTTTAAAATTCCCTCGTCGGTGTGGGTTATATCCGAACTTTTACCGTGCTTTAAAGTCTTAGCCCTCCTTATTTTTGCCCCGAAAGCCACCCCTATAGATTGGTGTCCCAAACAAACCCCCAAAATGGGGAGTTTTCCCGCATAATGTTTTATAGCCTTAACGGAAATACCCGCCTCGTTAGGGGTGCAGGGACCCGGGGATACGACGAGTGCGGAGGGGGAATATTTTTCTATCTCCTCAACCGTTATTTCGTCATTCCTTTTCACTATAACCTCCGCCCCGAGTTCCGCCAAATAATGGACTATGTTGTAAGTAAAACTGTCGTAGTTATCAATCATAAAAACCCGCATATGTTTAAAGGTTAAAACGAAAAACAAAACTTGTAATAACCGTCATTGTTATTTAAAACTTCGGTTTTACAAAAGTAAAGGAGGGATGAAGGGAAAAGTTTTAGAACAAAATTTGATAGAAAATGCCAATAAAAAATTGGAAGAAATATTGGAAAACGCCAAAAATTTGGTCGGTTTAAGTGAAAAAGATTTTCAAACATTGGCAAACAAAAGGGAAATTCTTCTATCTTGGACTGATGAACTGGCCACTCAACCACCCCGCATCGGAGATGCGAGGCTTGACTTTGGGCAGTAGCCACTCCAAAAGGGAGTAGCTACCACCACAGGCGTCTTTGTAGCCTGTCCCCTCACAAGGGGTTATTTTTGTCTGTTTGTCTAACCCGCAAGGTTTCTAAACTTTGTTATCGTTTTTTTCTTTTTTACCCTTACGGGGCGGGGAATAGGGAATTGCCTATTCCCTTTGTGTTTCTAAAGAACCTACCCGCCTTGGTGTTTAAATTGTAGACAAACTTTTGGAGTTTGCAAGTTTTTTCTACCCTTTGGTTGCTTTCCTCCCCCTATCACAGATAGGGGGTTTCCAGCAACCGTTTTCTATGAA
>QOAS01000132.1 GCA_003972855.1 Gammaproteobacteria bacterium
AATCGGGAACCGAAACCGAATACTTATGGAGGTTGAGGTTATCCCATTCCGCTTTTAGCGGGAAGAGGTTAGTCCAATATTTGGACATTACAAAATAAATTTTGCAAAAGAAAAAAGGATTAATGGATAAGCTCTCCCATTCTGAAAATGGGTAGATATAGAGCTATTAGAATGAACCCTACTACGGAACCTATAATAACCATCATTAAAGGTTCTATCATTGAAATTAAACCTTCTATGGTCGCTTTAACCTCGTCCTCGTAAAAGTCCGCTAAACTCTCAAGCATATTGTCAAGTTGTCCGGTTTCTTCTCCAATTCTTAGCATGGCAATTAACATGCGCGGAAATCTTTCTGTCTTTTCAAAAGCCCTCCAAAGGGGCTCTCCCTGCACCACACCTTCACGAATGTTTTCCAAAGCCTCCTGATAAACCATATTTCCCGATACCTTACTGGAAAGCTCTAAAGCCCTCTCAATGGAAACGCCCGCGGAAAAGAGCGTTGCAAAGGTTCTGGAAAACTTAGCCAATGCACCTTTTACGAAGAGTTGTCCGAATATAGGAAGTTTGAGAAGAAGCCAGTGAATTGCCCACCTGAAGCGGGAAATAAATTTGTAGAGTAAAACAAATACGATTACGAAACCGATAATACCACCTAAAAAGTAGAGTATATTGTGTTGCAACCAGTTGGAAGCATTTATAAGCATTTGAGTCGGAGCGGGAAGCTCTCCTCCTAAAGACTTGTATATTTGGGAAAAGGTAGGAACTAAAAAGTAAATAATTCCGAAAGTTATTAAAGATGCCGCCGTAAATACAAATCCCGGGTAAAAAGAGGCGGACTTAACCTTATTTATAATTTCCGAAATGCGTTTGTAGTATTCGGAAGACCTTTTAAGAACGAGGTCTAACTGACCCGTTTCCTCTCCAACTTCCACCATACTTACGAAAAAATCATCAAATTTCTTTCTCTTTTTAAGGGTCTTTGAAAAATTTTCACCACCCCTAATTTCATAAGCTATTTTTACCAATTCCTTTTTGAGGTAAGGATTGTCCATAGAATCCGCTACCAGTTCTAAAGCATCAACCAACCCAACTCCCGCTTCTATCAATGCTCCCAATTGTTTGCTTAAAATGGCTAAATCCTTAAAAGAAACCTTTTGGGGGATTAGGTGAATTTCCCTTTGCCAAAATGGGCGGTTATCTTCCACTACAGGATTTACTTCCAGTTGGCTTTCTTCCCCTTTTACTCCCCTTTTCTTCCCTTTAAATTCCCTTAACCTTACTACAACCAATCCCGCTTGGGTTAGCTTTCTAAAGGCTTCCGCCCTGTTGGGAGCCTCAAATACATCTACGACTCTTTTTCCACTTTTGTCTATAGCGTAATATTCAAACTTTGGCATGGTTTAAACCTCCTCCGCCAAATGTGCTATTTGCGAATAAGGTATTCCCAATAGTTTTGCCAGCTCCATAGGGTCGGGCGAATATCTAACCGCACTTTCAAGGGTTATAAGTCCTTCGGTATAAAGCTTGGCAAGGGATTGGTTCATCGTTTGCATTCCGGTTTGGGACTGTCCACTTTGCATAAGGGAGTAAACCTGTTGCAATTTATTCTCCCTTATAAGGTTTCTTATAGCTTTGTTGGGTATAAGTAACTCGTAAGCCAAAATTCTACCGCCCCCTATTTTTGGAACCAACCTTTGAGAAATGACACCCGCCAAGGTAAAGGAAAGCTGTATTCTAATTTGCTCCTGTTTTTCGGGAGGAAAAACATCCACTATACGGTTTATCGTTGATACCGCTGTATTGGTGTGAAGGGTTCCGAAGACCAAGTGTCCCGTTTCCGCGGCACGAAGGGCGGTTTCTATGGTTTCGGTATCCCTCATCTCACCGACCATAATCACATCGGGGTCTTCCCTGAGAGCGGCACGGAGGGCTTGGCTAAAGTCGGGAGCATCCGTTCCCACTTCCCTTTGGTTAATAATCCCCTTTTTGTGCTTAAAGAGGTATTCAATGGGGTCTTCAATTGTCAAAACGTGGTGGGGAAAGTTTTCCAAAATGTAATCTATCATCGCCGCGAGAGTTGTAGACTTACCCGAACCGGTGGGACCCGTTACCAAAACCAATCCCATAGATTTATGGCAGAGGTCTATTATTCTTTCGGGAAGACCCAATTCCTTGTAATGGGGTATTCGGGCGGGTAGTGTCCTAAATACCGCCGCAACAGTTCCCCTTTGGTAAAAAGCGTTTACCCTAAATCTTCCAACCCCCGGAACGCCGAAGGAAAAGTCTACCTGTCCCCTTTCCTCCAATTCTTTGCGGTAACGCTCTTTCATTATTTCAAAAATCAGCTTTTTTGACATGTCGGGTGTTATCATTGGAAATCGGGTAAGTTCTTGAATTTTTCCGTCTATTCTTACCCTCGGTTTGGTTCCCACTGTTATATGAATATCGGAAGCCCCCTGTTTTACCGCATCTTCAAGTATTTCGGTTATGTAGACTTCCGCCATAAAGCCACCTCCATTTGTATATGTATACCAAGAATTGGAATTGGACAATCAATAATACAATTACCACCCCTTTATTATGAATACTTTCATGCGTATTTTGGTCACCGGCGGGGCGGGATTTATAGGTTCAAACCTAATTAGGGAACTGCAAAACAAATACCCCGATGCGGAAATTGTTGCGGTGGATAACTTCTCCAGTGGGTGTTTTCAAAATCTCATAGACTTTAAAGGTGAATTTATTCCGGGAGATATCTCCAAAAAGGAGTTTTGGGATTATATGGCGGAAAAATACACTTTTGATGTCGTTTTCCACCAAGGGGCTATAACCGATACGACTGTTACCGACCAAAAACTTATGACCGAAGTAAACACTTTAGGTTTTAAATATCTCCTTGACATAGCCCTTAAAAGGTGGAATGCAAAGGTTATATACGCCTCCTCCGCCGCGGTTTACGGAAATTGCCCCGCCCCTATGAAGGAGGATGGATGTCTAAAACCCGAAAATGTTTACGGTTTTTCCAAACTGATGATGGATAGGCTCGCCCAAAAGTATTTGAAACTCTACCCCGATGCCTATATTGTAGGATTGAGATACTTCAACGTTTACGGTCCCGGAGAATCCTGTAAAGGCAAGTTCGCCAGCATGGTTTACCAACTGGCGGTTAAAATGATGAGGGGTGAAAAACCTCGCCTCTTTAAATGGGGTGAACAAAAGCGGGACTTTATATACGTGAAAGATGTAATAAAAGCCAATCTCCTCGCTATGGAAAAAGAGGTTAGGGGAATTTTTAATGTAGGCACGGGTAAAGCCCGTTCCTTTAACGAACTGGTTGAGATACTGAATGCGGTTTTGGGAACTTCCCTTGAAACCGAGTATTTTGATAACCCCTACAGTTTTTACCAAAATTACACGGAGGCGGACCTCACAAAAAGTAAAACCGAATTGGGATTTTCCCCTTCTTGGTCCTTAGAAGAAGGGGTTAAAGATTACGTTGAAAATTTCTTAAAAACCGACCGCTAATCTTAAAATTTCTCATTCCGAATTCTTTCCCTTTGGGGGATTTTAACATGCTATTTGAAGTCATAAAAAGGGATGGAAGAATAGAACCGTTTGATACCAAAAAAATAGAAAAAGTTATTAAAGTTTGCGCCCAAGGGCTTAATGTAGACCTTCAAAAGTTTTCCCAAAAGTTGGCTCTCTTTTTAAAACCCCGAATGACAACTCGGGAAATTCAACATAACTTAATAACCGCGGCGATATCCCTAATAGTTACGGAAGAAAATAAGGAAGATTGGAGTAGATTTGCAAATAGACTTATTTTGGTTGATTTCAAAAAAGAGATACGGGTAAGGAGAGAACAAAAATATAAAGCGGAGGTAACCCGCTACGGTTTCTTTGTTCACTTTGAAGACTTTTATAGGTTTTTAAAGGAATACATCGCCAAAGGGGTTTATTCCAAGCTCTTTTTAGAAATCCCTACCGAGGTTTTTAAAGAGCTTTATTACAGAATTTTTGACAAAGATAACTTCTCCAACCCCCTTTGGAATAAAGCCAAACATATGCAAACTCAGAAGTTTATTCGCTCCTACCTTACGGAGGAGGATAACTTCCCCATAGAACTCCCCGAGGAGGTTTGGTTTTTGCAATCCCTTTTGGGGTTTCTGCCATCCGTTAAAAACTACGGTAGGGATTGGAACTACTACAAACAAAGGGTGCTTAAGCATTACGAATACCTTTCGGAGTTCCTCATAATTCCCGCAACCCCGCAGATGTTAAACCTAAGAAGGGCAAGGGCTAACCTTTCCAGTTGCTTTATTTTGGACGTAAACGACAACACCGAAAGTATAGTTCACACCCAAAGTCAAATCGCCCAAATATCGCGGAATGCGGGAGGGGTAGGTCTTTACATAGGAAAACTACGCCCTTCAGGAAGTTGGATAAAGGGCAACAGAGGGAAAGCCAACAAAATAACCGA
>QOAS01000097.1 GCA_003972855.1 Gammaproteobacteria bacterium
AAGGGGTAGCTACTTCAAATCCGTCCTCTTTAGCCTTCTGGGCGGAACGGGAATTGGGTCTTAGGGCAATAACAACATTGATACCGCTATCGCGTAGGTTTAAGGCGTGGGCGTGTCCTTGAGAGCCGTATCCTATAATGGCTACGGTTTTATCTTTTAAATATTCCAAGCTTGCATCCGTATCGTAGTAAATCTTTGCCATAAATGAATGATTTTACGATTACAAAGAAATGGGAATAAAGGAATTCACGATAGGAGGGTTTCCACTTCGGGAAACATCTGTTTCAGTTGTTTTCTAATTTCCCTTACATTTATCCTTTTGCGGGCGCCTCGGGTTTTTACCGCATAAATTCTGTCCCTTGTAGGGATACCCGCCTGATTAAGCCATAGGCGAACAGCCTCTCTGGAGACCCCAAAAATCTTGGCAATTAACTCCATAGAATACCGTTTTTGGTTATACAGATAATCTAAGACAGCCCTACCGGGGAATCGGCTTCTCCTTGCCATCTCCTTCCACCTCCTTTTATTTTTTTCACCGTTAGAAATTAATCATTTGTGAAATAAAAACTATGTTTGTTAGCATATATACGAAATTCCCCCCGCGGGGTTTTCATTTTATTAAGCGCTACCTAATAATTAAAAAATCTTATATATGAGGATTACAGGGGTAAAATTTTCGCAATCTTGCTTAAATCCCACGGTGCCAATGTGCCGTCCGTCTTCGGTGTAAAAGGAATAAAATCTAAAGGGTTCCTCCGTTCCCATTGCCATGGATACCATTTCCCTCCACTTTTGGTGAATTTCTTCCCCGTAGTATTCCTCTAAAGGTTTATCTAAGAAAAATTCAAAAACCTCCGAAGGGGAAAATTCCAACTCTATCTTTTTTCCCTCCGCACTAAAATTTTGGGCGGAGGCATATTTGTTAAAACTTTCTTCCAATTTTTTTGTATTTCCCGTAATGTATATTTTGTGTTCCAAGCCAAACTTTTCGGGAATAGGCTTAACCTCCACCCTTTTAACCTTAAACATTAAAAATTGCAAATTATTTGTCAAAATGGAGGACTGTAAATGATGGAAGTCAAAAAAGGTTAACAAAAGGGTAAAGTATGTTTACTTTTTGAGCAAATTAATGGCAAACTCCTTGTTATTGTAAAGTTCCAAAGAGTAGTTATCCCAGAAAACGCAAGTTCCTATAACGATAAATTCCCCACCGGAGGGGTGTTTGTAAACCGCTCCCAAAACGGGTTTATAACCTTTGTTAGATTTGGAGGTTTCCTCTCCCTCTATTACAACTTCGGTATTTTCACCCTCCAAGGTTACCGACGGAGTGCATGCCAACACTAACCTTTCCACTCCGTCGTTGTATTTGTAAACCTTGGAGGTTACGACAAAATAGCCATCCCCTCTGTGGTTACTCTCTTCATCGGTAACCTCGTCGGGGTTCATTTTTAATCCGAAAGCGGTGGCGAGTGTATTTATAGTGTCCGCAATATTGTCCTCGTTTTTGTAATAACCGAGAATGATAACCCTTTTTCCTTCCTCTACCAGTTTTTTAACATCTTCAACCTCTTTCTCGGTAAAGGGTTGCTCGGGATAGTTGAAAACTATTACGTCATACTCTTTGAGTTTAGACCAGTCGGTAACCTCGTCAACCTCAATTCCATTCTCCTTGCACACCTTTTGCAAAATGGAAAAGTAATAGTAATCGGTAATGGTAAACTCCTGATGGGTGTAGTCCCACGCAACCTTTGTCATTTTTTACCTCCCCAAACTTTTTTGGTAAAAGGTGTTTAAAAGGAACCCGTCGGGTGAAAATTAAAGGGAAAGGATTTCTTTTTCTTTGGCTTCACAAAGTTGATTAACCGCTTCTATGTATTTGTCGGTAAGTTTTTGCAAGCGGTCTAAAAGCCTGCGAATTTCGTCCTCACCTACACCTTCAAGGTCTTCTATTTTGTCTTTAGCCTCCCTTCTTACATTTCTAATGGCAACCCTTGCCTCTTCCGCCAATTTGTGGAGAAGCCTTACCAATTCCTTTCTGCGTTCCTCCGTTAGGGGAGGAAGAACAACCCTTATTATGTTACCCTGAACGGTGGGGTTTAGGTTTAGGTATTCCCTTATAGCCTTTTCTATTTCCGAAACCGCATTTTGGTCCCAAGGTTGTATAACAATCTGGTTGTGTTCGGGAATGGTTATGCTCGCTATTTGTTTTAAAGGCATTTTGGAACCGTAGTAGTCCACCTTTATATCCTCAACCAACTTGGAGGAAGCCCTTCCCGTTCTAAAACCCGCTATTTCGTTTTTAAAGTAATCCACCGCCTTTTTCATAGAAGTTTCCGCTTCCTTAAATATAGCTTCTACATCTGTCGGGGAACTCATCTCCTATACCTCCTTGAGTGTGTTCTTTTTAAAAAATTTAACACCTAAAAATGTATAATATGTAAGCCAGAAAGTGGTTACCACCGCATAAAGCCCCACCGTCAGGTGAAGCAGTTTTAAAAGTCCCGCCAATAGCGTGAGAAACATGTAACCCCAAAGGAGGGACAAAACTTTTGCTCCCCACGGGGTAAGGTAAAACTTTTTTATAAATTTTAGGTTTTCCTTAAAAGACGAAAACCCATCGGAGGAAAAGAGAAGCAAATATACCCCGTGCAGGAGAAAGGCTAAAACCAAAGCCCAAAGGGGTGTTACAAATAAAATTCCCCCAAAAGAAAGTTTTAATCCATAGATTAAGTAATTTAAAAGATAAAAAGACAAAAATCCCTCCGCAAAAAAGAGTAAATACAGAATAACCGCAACCGCAAAACCCCATTTTAGGTATTTTTTTATTCCTTCCCATAGGTTATCGCCGTTGTGAAGACCTGCCAAATACAAAACCGCTATAAACCACCCCGCAATAACGCCTATTACGGGTCCCAAAAAGAATAAAAGAACATAGTTTCCCAAAAGGGCTACAAAAACCGCGGGATTTTCAAATAGAAATTTGAAACTCTCCTTAAAGGCTTCTTTCCACATAAGTAAGGGAATTATGACCGAGTGTTTAAACTTAGCAACTTTATGCGTGTTTATCCCGAATGTATTCCTTGCCTCATTCGTCAGGGTCTAAACGCGGCGGAAAAACTAAACCTTTCCGAGGAAAAACTTTTTCAGGTAGCCCAAAGCGGTTTGAAATATTTAGCCCAATTTAGGGAATTTCAATTTTCCCCAGCCCATTATGCCTATCACATACAAAGGGAGGTAAAGAGATTAACGGGCGAGGAAGACCCCTTTAGGGAGATTAAAAAAATTTCAAACCAAAAGGCGTTGGAAATTTTAAACAACCTAAATTTGGAAGAGGTATTAAAGGGAGATCCCCTAAAGAGTGCCTTAAAACTTTCCGCAATAGGGAATATCCTTGATTTCGCTATCCTCTCGGAGGAGGAGGCTTTTGGAAAAATTTTACAACTACTGGAGAAAGAGTTTACGGTGGACGACTACGGGAGTTTCAAAAAGGATTTGGAAAACTCCCAAAGGGTCTTAATATTGGGAGACAACGCGGGTGAGATAGTGTTTGACAAAATTTTGGTAAAGGTTTTAAAGGAACTCGGTAAGGAGGTTGTCTTTGTCGTAAAGGGTAAACCCATCTTAAACGATGCCACCCTTGAAGACGCCAAAGAGGTTTCTATGACTAAACTTTGTAAGGTTATAGACAACGGAAACGATAGGGTTGGAACCGACCTATCGGTTGCTTCGGAAGAATTCCTAAGGGAATGGAAAAAGGCGGACATAGTGATTTCCAAAGGACAGGCAAACTTTGAAAGTCTTAGCTCGGTTAGGGATAAGACAATTTACTTTCTCCTGACCGCCAAGTGCAATCCCGTGGCAAGGGAAGTGGGGGCAAAAGGTAAAGGGGATTTGGTGTTTAAAAGGAATGTGAACTCACTTTAAAAACTCTTCTATCCCCTTTAGGGCGTTTTCCATCAATATTTTAAGTTCCTCCAATGGAGAAAAAGTTTCTATTCCTTTCCTTTTTTGAAGGTTCTTAACTTTTTTCAAAATCCAATTCAACTTTTGAGGTTCGTATATTTTTAGGAAACGAATGGCAGTGTAAGTTCTTTCTTTATCACCTTTACCCCAAAAACCTATTGCAAATAAACAATCTTCTACAAGCTTTTCAAATTCCGAAACCAATTTAAAAATTTCAGCTTCCACCAAAGAGGATTGATTGATAAAAACGCGCTCCAATTCTCTTTTAAACTTTTCCAAACGGCGGAGCAATTTGACTTTATCGCTTACATTTGAGTTTTCCTTTAATACTTTTTCGGGGTCTATTCCCACACTTCTTGCCACTTTCTTTAGGGTTTCATAGCCTTTTAAGTAAACCATCCCAGTGATGCCCAAAAACGAAGCCGCCGACATATAATCACCAGCAATCGCTATCCCGTTTTGCGTACCTGTTATACCACCACCAGCAGTATAAAAATCTTTTGCA
>QOAS01000064.1 GCA_003972855.1 Gammaproteobacteria bacterium
GGAAGGCGAAAAGGTAGTTTTCGTTACGGTGGAAAGTCCCGCTCCCTTTGTCGTCATAGGTTTGAAAGAGCGGGCAACCGCAATGGGTTTAAGGTTTGAAGAATTTGAAGACAACATAATTTTGATAGACGCCGCTTCAAACCACCGAATAAGGAATAACCTTCCCGATATGTTTGAAACTTTGGCTTACGTATATAGGACTTACAAACCTCACTACACGATTATAGATTCCATAACGGGACTTTTTGAAGCCAAGGAAATGCTCGCCCGCCAAATAGTCCGCCAGTTTTTCAACTTTATGAAAAAGTGGTATCAAACCGCCATTTTTGTGTCGCAAAAGAGGAGCGGTCACGAGGAACTTTCCGCGGAAGCGGCGGGTGGATACGCGGTTAGCCACATAGTGGACTGCACCTTTGTGGTGGCTAAACAGATGATATCCACACCTTACGAGGCAAGGCTATACGGAGCGGAAATAGGAGACTTGGTTAGGTTCTTTAGAATTGACGGATGTAGACTTTGCGGACACGATACAAGGCTTCATTTTATGGAAATAACCGAATTGGGTTTGGTTAAGATAGGTCCAACCCTTGCGGAAAAAAGGAAAACTAACAAGAGAGATTAAAATAACAGCTTATGAAATTCAACCTCAAGGCGGGACTCTTTACTTCTCTCGGACTATTAACGGTTTTTAGATGTCCCTGTTGCGGTTCCCCTTTGTGTTACAACTCTATACCACCTATAGTGGGAGCATTTTTAATAGGCGGACTACTCGGCGGTAAAAGAGAGAGCGAAAGTAAAACAGAAGAAGTTTCTCAAATGAAAGGTAAAGATTAAAGGAGGTATTTTTGTTTTTTGAGCTGTTTAAGGAGACGCTTCCTTGCCGCCCTCATTTTTCTTTTACGCTTTTCGGAAGGTTTCTCGTAATACATTCTCCTTTTGGCTTCGGTAATAATTTGCTCTTGCTCAACCAACCTTCTAAACTTCTTGAGGGCTTTTTCTACGGTGTCTCCTTCTTCCAAATATACCGCTACCAAATTTATCACCTCCTTTTGGAGTTTTTTCGGAAGATTTATATTATACCACGAAAATAGTTCTTACCTATGGGAGAAAACCTGCGGTGGTATTTACGGCAATTTTACCCCTATAGGTGGATAATTTTCCTTGCCCTTTTAGGGGCTATTTTGGAGGGAGTCGCCTATTCGGGACTAAGCTTTGTTCTAAAACAACTGGTTGATAAGGTTCTCGTGGAAAAAAATTTTAACCTTCTAAAACTCTCCGCGGGTGCTTTGATAGGTCTCGGTCTCTTAAAACAGGTTGGTTTTCTAACCTCCGAACTCCTCTATAAGTATGCGGTTACCAAAATATCCGCAACACTTAGGGTTAAGGTTTATTCAAAACTGGTAAACCTACCTTTGGAAGAATACCAAAAACTACCCCAAGGGGAGTGGGTGGGACGCATAACCAACGACATTAGGAGTTTTAAGGATTATTCCGAAAGTTTTGGCATAAAGGTTTTTAGGGAACTTTTTACCGCCCTATTTTTAACCGCCGTTTTACTCTACTTTGATTGGAAACTGTTTTTACTGTTTCTTTTCGTTACCCCCTTTTTATCGGGAGCTTTCAAATTTTTCGGCTCTAAAAGGAAGAAATATTCCCGAATTTATCAGGAAAAGTTTGCCCTTTTTTTAAATTACATTTCTAACCTCTTGGAAAACTTTGAAAACGTCAAGTTCCTCAAAAGGGGTTTTGTAAATTTCCTAACCAAGGAAAAGGTATTAAAACTTTTTAAAGCGGAATACAAGCTTACCCTCTACTCCGCCACCTATTTATCGGTTATTGAACTTTTGGGGTATCTCTTTGCCTCCGTTATAATCCTTTACGGGGGATATAGGGTCGTTTCGGGAGAACTTTCCGCGGGAACTTTTGTAGCCTTTATCGGAACTCTCTTTTTGCTTTACAACTCCCTACAGGCGCTTCAAAGAACCGCCATAAACTACCGCGCCCTCCAGCCGGTAATAGAGAGACTAAGGGAGGTTTTGGAAAAATTTCCTTCCGAAAAAGGTGGAAATGTTACCTTCAAAGGAATAAAAACCGCATTGGAGGTAAAGGAATTATCTTTCCCTTCCCAATCGCGGGTATTGGAGGAAGTAAATTTTTCCATACCCAAAGGGGCAAAAGTCTTTGTAAAGGGTCCCTCGGGAGGGGGAAAGTCCACACTATTAAAACTTTTGGCGGGGCTTTACCGCTCTTACGAGGGTAAAATTCTCTACGACCGAGTGGAATTGAGGGATTTTTCCATAAAAAGTTTCCGTTCCAAAGTTTTTTATCTCTCCCAAAATTCCGCGGTTTTTAACGATACGGTTAGAAACAACTTGCTAATAGCCAACCCAAACGCAACGGAAAAAGAGTTACACTTAGCCCTTAAATTGGCTCGGGCGGAGTTTGTTCTAAGCCTACCCAAAGGGTTGGATACGGTTGTGGGAGGTGGAGGAGTTCAAATTTCGGGGGGTCAAAAACAGAGGATAGCCCTCGCCCGCCTTTTTGTAACCAATCCCGAGATTATTTTCTTGGACGAGGCAACCTCCGCATTGGACTTTCCAACCGAAAGGGAAGTTCTGAAAAACATTCTCAACTTCCACGGGGGGAAAACCCTATTTTTTGTCTCCCATAGGTGGGAATTGGAAAAATACTTTGACATCGTGTTGGAGGTAAAAGAAAAAACCGTAAGGGTAATAACTTAATCTTTTCCCCCTATGGCGGAAACCCTTCTCGTCTTTTACCTATTGGTGGCTTCGGGATATCTCCTAAAAACCCTTAGGGTTTTCTCAACCGATGAGGTTACAACCTTTGTCCATTACATAATATACTTTGCCCTCCCGGTTGCGGTTTTTGAAGTTATCCACGAATTTGACTTCTCTTGGAGGGATATAGCGGTTTTCGGAACCGCTTGGTTTACCATAGCCTTAACCTACTTTGCGGTTTTTAAGATTATTGCCAAAACCGTTAAGGACAAAAGGGAGTTAAAAACCCTATTTTTGACCTCCGCCTTCGGAAATACCGCATTTGTAGGTTACCCGATAGCCTATACCCTCTTTGGAGATAAAGGTTTGGCTTACGCGATACTCTACGATGTGGTGGGAAATTTTTTAGTCGTTGTAACCTTCGCAATATTCACAATTACGGGTCGGGCGGATTGGAGAACGGTATACCGATTCCCTCCTTTGGGAGCGCTAATATTAGCCCTTCTTTTGAAGCCCTTTTCTATAACCTTTTTAAAACCCTTTGTCGTTGCGGTGAAGTCTTCTATTACACCCGTAATTGTTTTTTCGTTGGGACTTAGAATAGACCCCACAGGTGCCCTATTAAATTTAAAACCCGCACTCTTTTCGGTATTTTGGAGGCAAATGGTTACCCCCGCGGTGGTTCTTATATGGCTTTACCTTTTGAGTGGATACTTTTTCATCCCTTTTGAGGAAAAAATGGTTATTCTTATCCAAAGCTCAATGCCTCCTTTTGTAATGTCGGTTATTTTGAGCGAAAAGTACAGGTTAAAAACCGACCTTGCGATAACCGCAGTAAATTTGGGATTGGCGGTTTTAATTTTTACCCTACCCCTCTGGTTTACGATAGGGAAAGAGGTGCTAAAGGGGTAAAATTAATAGGAGCAGATTATCTTTACCCTCTCTTTTAATCCTTCCAAATTACCCGAGTAAGTTTTAACATCGCAACCGAAAGCTTCCCCCAGTCGGGAAAGGTTTACCGATAACTTTATGTGGCAAACATTAACCTCCGCCCCACCGATGTTTTTTATACAAGTCGGAGGCAGGGAAAAATCTTTGTAGGTTATAAACTTTTTTTGGGTTAGGAAAAGAATTTTCTCCTCCCTTTTTTCAATATGCCAACCGGGAATGGTCAGTTTGGTAACGAAATCCAACGCTTTGGAACTTTTAAACTCGTCAAGGGTATCCAAAACTTTCTGAACTTCAAAGGTTATCTCATCTACCGCTTCCCTTTCGCGGGCGGACATATAAGGCGACACATCCAACGACGGTTTGGATGAACTTTGGGGAAGTCCACAACCGAGTATGGCAATAATAGGTAGTATCGCTATCTCCTTACGCATTGAGATTGAATTTTAATGGTGCCGGAGGCGGGAGTCGAACCCGCACGCCCCGAAGGGCACCGTCCCCTCAAGACGGCGCGTCTGCCAGTTCCGCCACTCCGGCTTCGGGGGGAGGTGCCAACTCTTAGGTTCCCGCTCCAACGGAATAGACACTTACACGCAACCCCTTTTACGGGGTTGCAAATCAAGTGGCCCAGGGCGGAGTCGAACCGCCGACACCCCGGTTTTCAGCCGGGTGCTCTACCACCTGAGCTACCGGGCCTTCGGATGCGGGAACCAAAGAACCTTTCCAACCTTCGTTTAAACGAAATATAACACACCGAAGGGTCAAGCCCTTTTTAAAACGAAAACCCCCTCGTCAGTTTTTAAGGAGACTTCCTCAACGAATTTGTCCTTTTGGGATATTTTAACCCTGCAGAGGAATTTTTTACCCAAGAACTCACCTTTCACTTGGTAGCGGAAGTTATCCTCGTTTACGAAATTGCTTTCAACCTTTAGAAGACGGTGGTAAAAGGAGGAACATCCTGGTTGGGAGTAACGGAGCACACGGCTATGGGACCATCTCCGTCAGGAGGCACGGAGAAGGCGTTGAGGTCGATTTTTACTTCATCCGTATCCTTGTCGTTGGCGAACACACTGAGTATGCCCGTGTCTTGTCCAAGGGGC
>QOAS01000164.1 GCA_003972855.1 Gammaproteobacteria bacterium
TAGAAGGGTATCTCCCCCGTTTCGTTCAAATAGACAACTTTAGGGTTTACGTTGAACCCGAAGGAATACTTTTGGTGTTTGAAAATAAAGACCTCCCCGGGGTGATAGGAAAAATAGGAAACATACTCGGAAAGTTCAACATAAACATTGCGGGTTTCAAATTGGGAAGGGAGAAAAAGGGCGGAAGGGCTATAGGAGTTTTGAACTTGGACGAACCCGCTCCCCAAGAGGCACTTGAGCTTCTGCGTCAAATACCCGAAATCATCAGCTTAAAACAGGTCAAACTTTAACCCCCAAGGGGTTTTCCCCTTCTATTAACCCCTTTAGGTGGGGAAAGAGTTTGACTATCGGGTGGTTTTCAATAGACCTTTTCAAACCCCTATAGGCGTTTTCCAATTCCTCATTTCTAAGTCCGTGCTTTAGGGTATAAAAGGCTTCGTAATACGCCGCAAGTAGGTCTGCAAACTTTACCAAAGTCCCCCAAATGGGATAACCTTCCTCTTCTCGCAAAAACGAAGTTTCCGTCTCTTGAAAGGTCTTAAAACGTTTGGGGGTAAAGAGCCTATTGGAGAACTCCGAAAGTTCCAAAGCCTTTTCCTTGGGTGTAAGTCCCAAAAATATCCTAAGTTCGTTGGCAACATAAGAGGGAACCAGAATCAAGACTTCCTTCTCTAAGCCTTCAATTTCCACCTTTCTTATCTCCTCTTTACCGAGAACCTCTTTTAGGGAACTGATAATGTCGCGGGTAATTATTTCGGGCAAATCGTGAAAAAGGGCGGTAAAGAAGGTGGAATAGAAAGCCCGAGGGGAGATTTCAATTTCCTCCGATAGGTGTTCCATAAGCAGATAGACCACCGTTGAAACGGTAAAGAGATGTCCCATAACCGAGGTTTGGGGTATCCTCTCTATGGAAATCCACCTCTTTTGAAACCTCAGTTGCCCGCAAAGATTTACGAAGCCGTATAACTTCCTTCGGAGCAAAAACCTCTGTATCCCTATTAGGTTGTGGAAGTCTTCCAAAGTATTTTCCAACTCCGTTTTTACCTTTTCTATTCCAAACATTGAGCGGGCTATCGGATAGATAAACTGAAACTCCCAATAGGTGGGAATAAAGTGGGAAGCCCTAATGATGTGTTTTTCTTCCTTTAAATAACTATCGTCGCAGAAGTATTTATAAAAGTTTTCCCAAAGGCGGGAACTGAAATTCTTTAAAAAACTCTTGTAGTTTTCAAAAAGAAAGCGGTTTAACTGCTCTTTTTTGGTTTCCAAGAGTTTGTGAAACAGCGGAGGTTTTAAATCGGTAAAGACCGCCCTTTGGAGGGCTTCAAATATAAGACCCTCTATGAGACCTCTCCAGTTAATTTCCTTATCCCTTTCCGCTTCCTCTATTTTTGCAAACAGATAGGCTATTATCGCCTTGTGTCCCTGTTTGTCCAACTCGGTGATACTGAAGGGTTTGGGGTGGTCGTTCCATCGCTGTATGGAAGCCAATTTGAAAAGCTTATCTATATATAGCTTTACAAACTTCATCGGAAAGTTATTAAAACAAAAAGAATTCCTCCAACTACAATAGTAATCCGTTTTAGACTTGCCAAAAGGAGGTTTTAAAAAAAATGAGAACTTGGGCGTTTGGTTATCCCAAACTCGGAGAAAAAAGGGAATACAAAAAGCTTCTTGAAGGTTTCTGGGCGGGCAAAATAACCGAAGAAGAGTTTCTTAAGGGCATTGAAGAGTTAGAGAAGTATAGGCTGGAAACCTACAAAAAATATATAGACAGCGTTCCCGTAGGGGAATTAAACCTCTACGACTTTATGTTAGACACCGCTTTAATGCTTGGCGTAATTCCCGAAAGGTTTAAAGGCAAAGAAGGTTTAGAGCTTTACTACGAAATGGCGAGGGGCAAACAAGCCCTTGAAATGACCAAATGGTTTAACACCAACTACCACTATCTCGTTCCCGAAATAGAAAAAGCGGAGTTTACCCTAAGGGAAAATAAACCTCTAAAGGCTTACAAAGAAGCCAAAGAGAAGTTTGGAATAGAAGGAAGACCCACCTTGGTGGGACCCTATACCTTCCTAAAACTTTCCAAAACCCTCCAAAAGGTGGGAGAGGAAGGGGGGCTTCCGATATACCACATGGAAAAAATTGAAAACACCCAAGTCCTAAAGGCTCTAATGGACAAACTCGTTCCCGTTTACAAACAGATACTCCAAGAACTTAAGGCGGAGGGAGTAAAAGAAGTTCAAATAGACGAACCCGCCTTTGTGCTAAACCTAAACGATGAAGAGGTTGCCATTATTGAAGATACTTACAAAACCCTCACCGAAGGTTTGGAAGGATTGGACATTTACCTAATTACCTACTACGAAGGTATTGACGACCAATACTTTGAAAGAATCGTAAACTTGCCCGTAACCGGTATAGGGTTGGATTTCGTTTCCTCCGAAAGGAACTTAAGAAACATTCGCTCCAAAGGTTTTCCCAAAGGTAAGAAACTCGTTGCGGGTGTGGTTCCCGGAAGAAACGTTTGGAGGCTGGATTTAAACAAAACCGCAGAACTCCTGAAGGAGTTGATAGAGATTGTAGGAGAGGAAAACCTAATAATAGCCAACGCCCAACCTCTGTATCACCTGCCCATCACCGTTGAACCGGAAAATAAACTTCCCGAAGGGCTTAAAGAACGCCTCTCCTTTGCAAAAGAGAGACTCGGAGAGATAAAACTCCTTAAGGAACTCCTTAGCGGGGATAGTAGGGCTAAAGCCATTGCGGACGAGGTTTCCAAACTCCTAAGCCAACCCTTCGGAAGGAACGAAGAAGTAATCAAAAGAATTAAAAACCTCAAAGAGGAAGATTTCGTAAGAAAACCCTCCTACAGTGAGAGGGATAAGGTTCAAAGGAAACTCTTGGGGTTACCCGCATTTCCTACGACCACAATAGGTTCGTTCCCTCAAACTCCCGATGTTAGGAAGGCGAGGGTAAAATACCGCAAAGGGGAACTCTCGGAAGAAGAATACAAGAAATTCATCCAAGGGAAGATTAAAGAAGCCATTCACCTCCAAGAGGAGTTGGGATTGGATGTATTCGTTCACGGAGAGTTTGAGCGTTCCGATATGGTTGAATACTTTGCGGAACTTCTTGACGGAATAGCCACCACCTCCCACGGTTGGGTAATCTCCTACGGTTCAAGGGTATACCGTCCTCCGATTATTTACGGAGATGTCTCCAGACCCAAGCCTATGACCGTTGAATGGATTACCTACGCCCAAAGCCTTACCGATAAACCCGTTAAGGGAATGCTTACGGGACCCGTTACCATTCTAAATTGGAGCTACGCAAGGGAAGACATACCTAAAAGCGAAATAGCCTACCAAATCGCATTGGCTATATTGGATGAGGTTTTAGACTTGGAAAGAAACGGCATAAAGATAATCCAAATTGACGAACCCGCCTTCAGGGAAGCGGTTCCCATAAAGAAAGAGGAATGGGATGACTACTTCAATTGGGCTATTAAAGCCTTCAGGCTATCCAACTCCAAGGTAAAACCGGAAACCCAAATACACACCCACATGTGTTACTCGGACTTCAACGAGATTATAGAGCAAATCTACGAAATGGACTTTGATGTTATATCCATAGAGGCTTCCCGCTCCAAAGGAGAGATTATTTCCGCCTTTGAAAAATTCGGAAAGTGGGACAGACAAATCGGCGTAGGTGTTTACGACATCCACTCGCCCGCTATACCTTCCAAGGAAGAGATGAAAGCGGTAATGCAAAGGGTAATGAAAGTATTGCCCAAAGAGCTACTTTGGGTTAATCCCGACTGCGGTCTAAAAACCAGAAAGTGGGAAGAGGTTATTCCCGCCCTCAAAAATATGGTAGAGGTTGCAAAAGAACTGCGTAAGGAACACGGAAATTCTTAAATTTCCTTTTTGGTTTTTTGTTTTTTAACTTATTCCGCGGGCAGTATTGACAAACTAACGGAGGGGTCTTTCAGCTCCTTTTCCAACTCCCTTGAAAGGTAAATAGCCTTTATATCGTCTCTAAGGTCGGGGGTTTCAACTTCTACTAAAAATCCGTCCGAAGTTTCCCAAACCTCTATTTTGTTCCACCGAATCTTGCGTTTCTTTAGAAGCTCCTCTACATCTTGGCGAATTTCTTCCAAAACATTGATAAAAGTGTTTTGCATATTCTAAACCCCCTTAAGTATTAATTGGCTAAGTTTTTTACTCTTCGGAACTTTTTTAAGTCTGGTTTCCAATCTTTTTGGTAATCCGCCATTTCCCGAAGCCTTTTTAATTCTTCCATTAGCGGATAAGCTTCAGGAAAGGAGACTCTCAAAAGTCTTTCCCTTAATTTCCAAAACACTCCATAGTAAATAGTGCTAATAGCCCGCCGAAGGGCTATTTCCCTTTGACTTTGGGGTAAGTTCCTACTTTCCAC
>QOAS01000113.1 GCA_003972855.1 Gammaproteobacteria bacterium
CTTGCCACGTCGCGGTTTACCTTTTCCCTTTTGCCGAGACCCGCAATGTAAACCCTTTTAAAGGAATAACCGCTCACGGGAACTTTCAGAATTTCGCCTTTTTTACCTTTAAAGTTCTCGTCTTGGGCAAAGGGTTCAACCTTTTCCAAAACCTCTTGGGGAAGTTCTTCAAGACCCTCCTCAAAGGTGAAAAAGACTACCGCGTCACCTTGGAAGGTTTTCCAGTCTTCTTTAAACACTTTGACGTCCATATTGAATAATATTGTTTCCCTTTGAGGGAAGGCTTAAGTTATTTTTTATGTCACCCCTTTACCCCGCTACCGAAGAGTTGGAAAAAGAAATTTTGACCCTTACCGATAAAGACCCAAAGGTGGTGAGGGCGATAGAATACGCCAAAGATAAACACGAAGGGCAGTTTAGAAAAACGGGAGAACCTTATATAGTCCATCCCCTTTGGGTTGCCCTAAAATTGGCGGAAATGAAACTTGACATTCCAACGGTGGTAGCGGGGGTTTTACACGATGTGGTTGAGGATACCGATGCCAGTTTGGAAGAGATAGAGAAATTTTTCGGCAAAGAGGTTGCCCTTCTCGTGGACGGACTTACGAAGTTGGATAAACATAAGTTCCGTTCAAAGGACGAAGCCAACGCGGAAAACTTTAGGAAACTCCTATTGGCAACCGCCAACGATATTAGAACCCTCATAGTCAAGCTCGTAGATAGGCTGGACAACATGAGGAGTTTGGGAATTTTCTCCCGAGACAAGCAGAGGCGGATAGCAAAGGAAACCCTTTTGGTTTACGCTCCCCTTTCCCACCTTTTGGGTATTTGGGAGATAAAATCCCAACTGGAGGATTTGGCTTTTAAATACCTCTACCCCGAGGAGTATGAAAGGGTTAAAACCTTCGTGGGTAAGGCGAGAAAGGAACTGGAAGAGTATTTGAAAAAATACATAATTCCACCCCTGAAGCTTGAGCTTGAAAAGGCAAACATAAAAGGGGAGATAAAATATCGCTCCAAACACCTTTACAGCATTTGGGAAAAAACCAAAAGGAAGGGTATCTCTTTGGAAGAGGTTCACGACATTTTGGGCGTCAGGGTTATAACCAATACGGTGGCGGAATGCTATTCCACCCTCGGAATAGTCCACCAACTTTGGAAACCGGTGGCGGGGAAATTTAAAGACTACATAAGCACCCCCAAACCCAACCTTTACCAATCGCTCCACACTACGGTGGTGGGACCCAAAGGTAGGTGGGTTGAATTTCAAATACGAACTTGGGATATGCACTATATAGCGGAAAAGGGTATAGCGGCTCACTGGGCTTACAAACAGGGGAGAAAACCCAAACCTCAAGAGGAGAAAATTGCCCAAGCTTTGCGGGACTTGGTGGAAAGTTTTAACAACCCCCAAGAGTATAAGGAAATAACGGAGAGACTTAGGGCGGAGTTGGAAAAGGAAATTTTTGTTTACACCCCAAAAGGGGACGTTATAGCTTTACCCAAAGATGCCACTCCCGTGGATTTCGCCTACGCAATTCATACGGAACTGGGAAACCACTGCGTAGGTGCCAAGGTGGACGGAAGACTCGTTCCCTTGGATTACAAACTGAAGACCGGCGAAAGGGTGGAAATCTTAACTTCTCCCAACAAAAAGCCTTCCCCCGAATGGCTTAAGTTTGTAAAAACCGCCAAGGCTAAACAGAGGATAAAGCAATTTTTGAGGAAAGAGTTGGAAAAAACCCTCTTGGCGGAGGGTAAAAAAATTTGGAAAACCATAAGTGCAAAATACAACCTCTCCCTTGAGGAGGTTCTTCAAAAGACCAAAAAAAGTGAAAAGGAGTTTTTGCTCCAACTGGCGCGGGGAAAACTTTCCGAAAAATGGATTCTTTCTTTCTTTTCCCCCCAAAGGGGTGAGGAAAAAGAAGAAGAAGGGACTAAAAGCGAAGGTATTTTGGATTGGGAGGAATTTAAAGGCATCAAATACACCGTCGCCAAATGTTGCCACCCTTTACCCGGCGAGGAGGTAAAGGCGGTAATCCAAAAAGGCAAGGGTTTGGTTATCCATTCCCGAAATTGTCCCAACTTGAAAAACTTGGAAAGGGTTGCCCCCGAAAAGGTTTTTACAATTCGGTGGACTCAAAAGGGACTCTTTCCCGTTCCTCTAAGGGTTGTAGCCTACGATTACATAGGACTTTTGGGGGACATTTCCTCTATTTTTGCCCAAAAGGGGGTTAATATCGTAAAGGCGGAAACCTCCTCAAGGGGAGATAAAGCCTATTTGAACATCGTGGGGCTTTTTAAGGATTACAATCACCTCAAGGAGGTGGAAAGCGCCATTTTAAAACTCCCCAAGGTTTTAGAGGTTAAGAGGATTTAGGTTTGTTCCCTTCCTTGTCCTCCAGCACGGAGGCGTTTCCCTTAAAGAGCTCCTCCATAGTGGTTTCAAGTATCTCCTTTTGCGAACGGGGTTTTAAATTTGTCTCCCCCGAAAGGTATTCCTTTACCTTGCTTTTGCCCTCTTCTTGGGTTTTTTTAAGCTCTTCCTTTAACTTTGAGAGTTCCATTTCCATTTGAATTTGCGCCCACTCTTGGCGGAGTTTCCTTACCATTCGCCCTAAATTGGTTGCAAATTCCAACATTTTTTCGGGACCGAAAACCAAAAAGGCTACCGCCAAAATGACCAAAAGTTGAAGTTCCATTTCAAAGACCCCTTGAGGTTAAATTATTGTTCCACCGATGGAAAAGTTCCTAATAATTGCGGGACCCTGTGCGTTGGAAAACGAGGAAACCCCTTTGCAGGTGGCGGAAAAAATAAAGGAACTCTCGGAGGAATACCCCCAATTTGAGTTCGTCTTTAAGGGTTCCTTTGACAAAGCCAACCGAACCTCGGTGCATTCCTTTAGGGGAGTGGGACTCCAAAAGGGACTGGAAATTCTTAAAACAATAAAGCAGAAATTCGGTTTAAAGACCACCACCGATGTGCATGAGACCTATCAGGTTGAACCGGTTGCCAAGGTGGTTGATATAGTTCAAATTCCCGCCTTTTTGTGCAGGCAAACCGACCTACTTTTGGAGGCGGGCAAAAAGGCTAAGGCGGTAAACGTTAAAAAGGGACAGTTTCTCTCCCCTTGGGATACGAAACACATCGTTGAAAAACTAAAGTGGGCGGGTGCAAAGGAAATATACCTCACCGAGAGGGGAAGCTGTTTCGGATACAACAACCTCGTGGTAGACTTTAGAAGTCTTCCCGTTATGAAACAATACGCCAAAGTTATATATGACGCCACCCATTCGGTTCAAACCCCTTCCTCCGCAGGGGGTAAGTCGGGAGGAATGAGGGAGTTTATATTTCCGCTCCTTAGAGCCGCTTTAGCGGTCGGAGTGGACGGAATATTTATGGAAGTTCATCCCAACCCTCCCGGTGCCAAAAGCGACAGCGCAACCCAAATTTACCTAAAGGATTTACCGTTTTTGGTGGAATTTATTGCGGAGGTAAAACCGATATTGGAAAAATATTGGAAAAGGAACATAGATTAGGCGTTCATCGCCTTTAAGAAATCTTTGTTTGTTTTGAATTTTCTTAACTTGTCCAAGAGGAACTCCATAGCCTCCACCGCATCCATGGTGGAGAGGAATTTCCTCAACACCCAAATTTTTTGGAGTTCCCAAGGTTCCAACAAAAGTTCCTCCTTCCTTGTTCCCGACTTTTCTATGTTTATGGCGGGGAAAACCCTTCTCTCGTAAAGTCTCCTATCCAAGTGTATTTCCATATTACCCGTTCCCTTAAATTCTTCATAAATAACGTCGTCCATACGGGAACCCGTCTCTATTAGTGCGGTAGCCAAAATGGTCAAACTTCCGCCACCCTCTATGTTACGGGCGGCACCGAAGAACTTTTTGGGTCTCAAAAAGGCGTTGGCTTCTATACCACCCGAAAGCACCCTTCCCGTAGGGGGGGTAACCGCGTTGGAAGCTCGGGTGAGCCTTGTAAGGGAGTCCAGCAGAATAACTACATCTTTACCCATTTCAACCATTCTTTTAGCCCTTTCAATCATCAGTTCTGCCACGTGCATGTGTTTTTCGGGTGGCTCGTCAAAGGTGGAAGCTATAACCTCCGCCCCATCGCCGACTATCCTTTTCATTTCGGTGACTTCCTCGGGTCGCTCGTCTATCAAGAGTATCATTAGGTGAACTTCGGGGTGGTTACGGATTATCGCGGTTGCAATCTTTTGAAGAAGGGTGGTCTTACCCGCTTTGGGGGGTGCCACTATAAGTCCCCTCTGTCCCTTACCTATGGGGGCTATAAGGCTTACAACCCTCGTAGAAAGCTCGTGGGGGTCGTATTCAAGGTTAAACCTTTCGGTGGGGTGGTAAGGTGTCAGTTTCTCAAAGAAAGGTCTTTTTTTGGCTTCGTAAGGGGTTATGCCGTTTACC
>QOAS01000158.1 GCA_003972855.1 Gammaproteobacteria bacterium
AAACCTTGGTATCCGCGGTAAAAGGTTATAAACCCCAATTTATTTTGGTATCCGCGGGTTACGATTTGCACGAGGAAGACCCCTTAACGGGTCTAAAGGTTAGCGACAAAGGGGTTGAATTTATAGTGGAGACCATTGCAGGTTTATCAAGGGAACTGAAAATCCCCGTTTTGTTCGTTCTTGAAGGGGGATACAACTTAGATGTTCTCAAAAGACTCGTCCCCCGCACGGTTGAGATTATGCTAAACGCTTAAGGTTTTCCCCTTTTTTACCATTTTGGGCGAGAAGTATCGCCCTATAACCCAAGAGGATAAAAACGGAAACCGTATATATCCAAATTAGGAAAATTAAAATTCCCGCAAAGGGAGTTAAAACCAAGTTCTTTAACAAAAAGTGGGTTGAATACCAAGTGAAAACCTCCTTTAGGGGGTTCAGAAGTAGGGTTAGGATAAAGGATACCGCAAAGGTTATCCTTAAAGTAAGCCTAACGGGAGATATTAAAAGATAAACCACCGAAAGTCCCAAGGGGAATACCAAATAATCCACCAAAAGTTTAAGTTTTAAAAATAGTTTCACGACAACGGGATATATGAGGCTAAAATGACCGAAAACTTTGAGGAATATTCCAAAAATAACATCAATAAACCCGTAGAACAATATTAAAAATCCGAAAATTATCGGAAATAGGTAATTAATCCAAGGGATTGTCCGAGGTTTAGTCTCCGCTATGTGGGCAAAGGCTATTTCCAAAGTCCTTAGGAAGTTTCCTATAAAGAAAACAACCAAAAATAGTGTCACTATTTGAGTTTCAACCGAAAGGTTTTCAACCGATTTTACCACGGTATCCACAATTTCTCGGGAGATATTGGGAAAAACCTCGTAAATTTTGCTTTCCAAGGCGGACTTATTGGGGACATACTTTAAAATAGTTCCCAAAAAAACGACCGCGGTGTTAAGGGTTAAAAAGGCGGAGAAGGCTACCGCGGAGGCGTGGTAGGTGTAACCCCTTTGAAAGAAATCCTTAAGAATTCCCCAAAGTAGTTTGAAAACTATCACCTTACATTAAAAGTTATACTTGTCAAAAATCAAATCCAAAATGAGGGGTTGAACTTCAACCTTCCATTCCTTCATAGGGAGGTCGTTTTTACCCTCTATTGCCACCATTCCGCTATTTTCTAAATAAAGCAAAACTTTAACCACATCTACATAATCGCAGGAAAAGAGCTTTGCCAGTTCTTCTATTTCATATTTGGGAAAGGGGGTATTGGCATTTTTGTATCTCTCCAAGAGTTCATTTTTAAGGTCGTATAGCAGGTTTTCAAAATCGCAGGGTTTTTTTCTCCTCTCCCTTTTCCTCTCTTTCATTTTGGGGGTTTCTATGCTTCTCAAAAAGGCGTCCATAACAATAAAAAACTTTAAATTAAAAGGGAAGGAGGATATTTTGAATATCACCTTAAATATTTAAAAGCCTTATCCCCTATATCCCTACGGTATTGCATGCCTTCAAAGTTAATTTTTTCAACCGCCTTGTAAGCCCTCTCCTTGGCTTGGGCTAAGTTGTCTCCCAATCCCACTATTGTTAAAACTCTTCCACTCGCGGTGAAGATTTTATCCCCTTCCTTTTTCGTTCCCGCGTGGAATACCACCACATTGTCAAGTTTTTCAACCTCTTCAAGCCCCTCTATAACTTTGCCGGTTTCGGGTTTTTGGGGATAACCTTTGGAGGCTACGACAACTCCCAACGCCCATTTGGGTGAAACCTTTATTTCAACCCCTTTGATGTTACCCTCTAAAATCTCCATAATGTGTTGGACTAAATCGCTTTCAATCCTCGTTAGGATAGGTTGGGCTTCGGGGTCTCCCAAACGGACATTAAATTCCAAAACTTTGGGACCCTCTTTGGTGAGCATTAAACCCGCATATAGAAAACCCCTGTAGTGGATTCCTTCCTCCGCCAAACCTTTTAAGGTTCTTTCTATAACCTCTTTTCTAATCCTCTCTTCGGTTTCTTTATCTATAACCGGTGTGGGAGAATACGCCCCCATTCCGCCCGTGTTGGGTCCCCTATCACCCTCTAAAAGCCTTTTGTGGTCTTGAGAGGTAGGCAAAGGCACATATTCGGTTCCATCAACCATTACCATGTAGGAGGCTTCTTCTCCCTCTAAAAATTCCTCTACAACCACCCTTTTTCCCGCTTCACCCAAAACGCCTTTAACCATAAGGTCGTCCACAACCTTAAGGGCTTCTTCCACACTTTGGCAAACAAAAGCCCCTTTGCCAGCCGCCAGTCCGTCCGCCTTGACTACAACTTTATCTCCGAGCCGTTTTATAAACTCCTTAGCCTCTTGGGGGTTATCAAAAGTGCCGTAGCGGGCTGTGGGAATACCGTATTTTGCCATAAAGTTTTTTGCAAAAACTTTGGAAGCCTCTAATTTTGCACCATCTTTGGTGGGACCAAATATTTTTAAACCTTCCCTTTGAAAGGCATCCGCTATACCTTTGGCAAGGGGGTCTTCGGGACCGACTATTGTTAGGTCTATTTTTTCCTCTTTGGCAAATTTAACCAAGTTTTCCACATCGGTGGGAGAGATAGGAATATTTTTTCCAACTTTTGAAGTTCCCGCATTTCCCGGAGCTATGTAAACCTGTTTTACCAATGGGCTTTGGGCTACTTTCCAAGCTATAGCGTGTTCCCTTCCGCCTTTTCCGACTACGAGGACTTTCATTTAAGGGTTTTAATTTTACTGGGGGAGGCAAACGGGGATAATCAAAGGATTTAAATTAAATCCCCATGGGAGAAATTTTGGAACTTTACAAAATCCTTGAAGAGGTGGTTGGGGCTGAAAAAGCCAAAAGGGCTACCGAAGCTATAGAGTCCCTTATAAGCCCAAAAAGGGAAGACCTTGCCACAAAGGCGGATATTCAAGAGCTTAAAACCGAAATTGAGAAAGTTAAGGTGGAGGTAGAAAGGTCAAAGGCGGAACTGCTTAGGTGGTTGGTTGTCCTCTTTGTAGGTCAAGCCACATTTATAGTTGGCATAGTTTTTACACTTATTAAGTTACTAAGGCAAGGCTAACCTTTCAAAGTTCCCAAAGGTTTTAACCTCAATACGGGTTTCGCTATACCTACACCCGCAACGACTTTTATAACTTCCGCGACATCTTTGTAGGCTTCGGGAATTTCCTCCATTATTGTGCCTTTGCCACGGGCAACGACTTTTAAACCCTTTTGTTGTATGTAACTGTTGATACCTCCAAGGGATTTTACATACTTTTTCGCCTTGGCACGGGACATTACCCTTCCCGCACCGTGGCAGGAAGTTCCGAAACTCTTTTCCATAGAAAGTTCGGTTCCGACCAATAGATAGGAATAACGCCCCATATCCCCGGGAATGATTACCGGTTGTCCAAACTCTTTGTATGCGGGGGGAACTTCGCTATGTTTTGGCGGGAAAGAACGGGTTGCACCTTTGCGGTGAATAAGAAGGGTTTTTTCCTCACCGTTTACCTTATGGGCTTCAAGTTTTCCTATATTGTGGGCGTGGTCGTAAATAACCCTATAACCGATACCGTTTATATTGGTTCCCAATACTTTGGCAAGGGTTGAGGCGGAAATCCACCCTAAAATCTGCCTATTGGCAAAGGCGTAATTTGCCGCGGCGTTCATAGCTCCCCAATACCTCTGCCCTTCGGGGGAGGTAAAGGGCATACAAGCCAGTTCGGGGTCGGGCAAGTTTATTCGGTATTTTTGCGAAGCCTTTAGGGCTACCTTTATGTAATCGGTTGCAACTTGGTGTCCCAATCCCCGCGAACCGCTGTGAACCATTATCGTTACTTGTCCTTTAAAGAAACCCAAAGTCTTGGCTATTTTTTCGTCGTAAATTTCCTCCACCTCTTGGAGTTCTACAAAGTGATTTCCACTTCCGACGGTTCCCAGTTCGTCGCTTCCCCTTTCGTAGGCTTCGTTGGAAACCGCATCGGGGTCCGCAAAGGGTAGTTGTCCGTAACCTTCTATGTGGTCTAAGTCTTCCTTTTTACCCCACCCGTGGGAGACCGCCCACTTTGCCCCCAAACGGAGGACTTCCTTCATTTGGGACTTGGAAAGTTTAATTTTTGAGGTAGAACCAACCCCTGCGGGGACATTTAGAAGCAAAGCCCTCATAATGGAGTCCAAGTGTTTTTTAATGTCCTTACTCTGTAGGTTGGTGGCTATTAGTCGGACACCGCAGTTGGAAACCAAGAAACCATCCGCTATAAAATTATGCTCCTCTTGGGAAACGGTAAAGTCGTAAACCCAACCTCCGTAGAGTTCTTCCTCAATTTCCACAACGGTTGCAAATACAAAATCCCCAAAAGTGTTCTTCTTTATCCATTCCTCAAAAGAGGGGAAATCTTTTC
>QOAS01000035.1 GCA_003972855.1 Gammaproteobacteria bacterium
CCGGTTGAGGTTATTACGCTCTCTTCTATCATTACGCTTCCCAAGTCGTTTGCCCCAAAGTGGAGCCCTATAACCCCCACCTCAAGGGTTTGAGTTACATGGGAACTCTGAATGTTCCTGAAGTTATCTAAAAACACCCTACTGAAGGACAAAACCCTTAGGTAACGCGTAGGGGATGCCTTTTTCACCCCATCCATTTGGGTGTTTCCGGGAACGAAAGTCCAAGGTATGAAGGCGGTAAAACCACCCGTTTTGTCCTGAAGGTCTCTAACCCTCGTTAGGTGCCAGACTATATCCTCGTCACTTTCGTAGTGTCCGAACATCATCGTTGCGGTGGTTTTCATACCCAATTTGTGGGCTGTTTCGTGAACCTCAAACCACTCGTCCACGGTGCATTTGGCGGGGCTTATTAAGTTCCTCACCCTTTGGGTTAGTATTTCCGCACCCCCTCCGGGGACACTATCCAGTCCCGCCTCCTTTAGGGTTTTTAAAACCTCTTCCACCGTTAGGTTCTCCTTTTTTGCGAGGAAAATTATTTCAGGCGCGGAAAGGGAATGTATCTGCACTTGGGGAAAGTGCTTTTTTATTTCCCTAAATAGGTTTATAAAGTAATCCAAACCCAAGTCGGGATTTATTCCTCCCTGCATTAAAAGGGTTGTTCCGCCCCACTCAACCAACTCTTTGACTTTCTCTAAAACCTCTTCCACCGAAAGGATATAGCCTTTTTTCTTTTCTTTATAAGGAACATAAAAGGCACAGAATTTGCAACCGGTAATACATATATTGGTGTAATTGACATTTCGGTCAACCACAAAGGTTACTACAGGTTCGGGGTGAAACCTCCTTTTGACCAAATTTGCCAAATACCCCAAGAGGTTTAAATTAGCGGACTTTAAAAGGGTCAATCCTTCCTCGGGTGTAAGTCTTTTACCTTCTACAACTTTTTGGATTATTTCTTCCAACTGGGTAGAAAGAAGCATTGCGGGTTTAATTTTAAAATGCAATGGAAAAAGGGAAAAATGAAAGAGGTTTCGTTATATGGGGTAGGAATCCGATAATAGAAGCCTTAAGGGCAAACCGCAGTTTGGAAAAGATTTACATAGCCCACGATAGCAAACCACCAAAGGAACTTTTAACCCTTGCCAAAAAGAGGGGGGTTAAGGTTCAAAGAATTCCCCGTAAAAAGGTGGAGGAGTTGGCGAAAACCAAGAAAACCCAAGGGGTTGTAGCCCTTTTATCCCCCATTGAGTATTGTAGCGAGGAGGAACTTTTTAGGGAAACTATTGAGAAAAAAGGCTTCTTTGTGGTTTTAGACCACATTACCGACCCCCAAAATGTGGGAAACATTATCCGAACTACCGAACTCTTTGGGGGAGTGGGAGTTTTACTTCCCAAAGATAGAAGTAGTCCAATAAATGAGACGGTGGTAAAGGCTTCTTCGGGTGCGATTTTCCACCTCAAGGTTGCCAAAGTTCCTTCCCTCCAAAGGGTTTTGAGAACTTTTAAAAAAATGGGTGGATGGGTGGTAGCGGTTGAAACGGGGGGGAAAGACATCAGAGAGATAGACTTCCCTTTTCCTTTGGCGGTTGTAGTGGGAGCGGAAGGCGAAGGGGTTTCCAAGAGCGTTTTAGAAATTAGCGATATTGTAGCCACCATTCCGACGGTGGGAAAGGTTCCCTCCCTCAACGTGGGAAGTGCAACAGCCATAGCACTTTGGGAGGTTTTCAAACAACAACCCAAGTAGGATTGTTTTATTTTTTAATGACCCCTTTTGTTCCCTCCGAATACTCCTTTAGCGAGTGGGAAGTGGTAATAGTCGGCGACGGTATCGCGGGGCTTTCGTGCGCCTTACTTTTGGCGGAAAGCGGTATAAAACCCTTGGTAGTTACCCGCGGAAAGGGAAACACCTACCTATCGCAGGGAGGAATAGCCGCGGTAGCCTCAAGGGATGACAGCCCCTATTTGCACTATTTGGATACCCTAAAGGCGGGAAGACTTTTAAACGACCCTTTGGCGGTAAAAATAGCGGTATACGAAGGACAGAGGGCTATTTTGAAATTAACCCAATGGGGGGTTGATTTTGACAAAAACGAAACCTTTTTTGAGTTGGCTTTGGAAGGTGGACACTCCAAAAGGAGAATCTTTAAGGTAAAAGATTACACCGGTAAGGCGATATACGAAACCCTCCACCGAAAGGCTAAGGAGCTAAAAATTCCCCTCCTAAAGGGGGAGCTGGAGGAAATATACACCTCCGAGGGAAAGGTGGTAGGCGCGTTGGTAAAAACCGAAAAGGGGTTTGAAGTTTTAAACCTCAAGGTGTTGGTTTTAGCGGTCGGAGGAGCTTCCAGTCTCTACTTAAAGAATACCAACATTCAATCTATAGGAGGGGAAACTTTGGGAACCGCCCTTCGGGCGGGGGTAAAACTTATAGATACGGAATTTATTCAGTTTCACCCCACCGTTTTAAAAGGCACCAAATATCTAATTTCCGAAGCGGTAAGGGGTGAGGGGGCTATTTTGATAAACGAAGACGGGGAGAGGTTTGTAAACGAGCTTGCCCCCCGCGACGAAGTAGCCCGCGCCATATATTACCAAATGAAAAACCGCAAAGATGTATTTTTGGACTTTAGACCTTTAACGGAAAAGGGTATAAAGATAGAGGAAAAGTTCCCCCAAATATGGGGTATCTTGAGGGAAAACGGTTTCAATCCTTACGAGCAACCCATTCCGATAGAACCCTCCGCCCACTACTTTATAGGCGGTATAGCGGTTGATACCTACGGAAGGACTTCGGTTGAAAACCTTTACGCGGTGGGCGAATGCGCATGCACGGGAATGCACGGGGCAAATAGGTTGGCTTCCAACTCCCTTTTGGAGGGAATTGTATTTGCCCTTAGAACCGCGGAGGACATAGCCCTAAAACTTCCCTTTGTAAGGAGAGAGAAATTAAAGCTTAAGCCCACCTACCTCGGTGAGGAGGTAAAGGTAAACTCCCAAGAGGTTATCAGCAGAATTCAAAACCTCCTTTGGGAGAAGGCGGGAATAGTCCGAAATGGGGTTGAGCTTAAGGAGGCTCTAAAGGAGTTAAACGAAATTCTAACCTCCTTGGAGGGTATTAAAAACCGCTCCTTGGAAGGGAGGAAACTTTTTGACCTAACATTGGTTGCAAAGGCGATAGTTTTAAACGCCCTAAGGAGGCAAGAAAGCAGAGGCGCCCACTACAGGGAGGATTTTCCTTTTGAAAGGGAAACCTACGGGAGGATGAGGTTTGAAGTTTCCTTAGAGGAAGTTTTAAAAACCACCTAAAATCCTTCCATCTATGTTAGCAATAATAGGCGGAAGCGGACTTTACAAAGTAGAAGGTTTAGAAACTTTACAGGAGCTTGAGGTAAAAACCCCCTTCGGGGAGCCTTCCTCTCCCATTATTAAGGCTAAATACAAGGACTACACCCTCTTTTTCCTCGCCCGCCACGGCAAGAGGCACGAATACCCTCCCCACAAAGTCCCCTACAGGGCAAACATATGGGCTTTAAAAAAATTAGGGGTGAAATATGTAATAGGGGTAAACGCGGTAGGGGGAATAAACAAATTCCTCAAAGCGGGGGACTTTGTAATAGTAGACCAATTTGTGGACTTTACCAAAGGACGAACCTACACCTTTTACGAGGGGAAGTTCTCCCCCGACTGCGAAGGTGAAGAAAAATACGAAAAACTCCTTTCGCAAAAAAAGGTTGTTCACATTGATGTAACCGAACCGTTTTGCCCTACCCTAAGGGGGATTTTAAAAGAGGTATTAACGGAAAAGGGTTTCCCTTACCACTTTGGGGGAACTTATGTGGCGACGGAGGGACCCCGTTTGGAAACCCCCGCGGAAATAAGAATGTTTGCCCTATTGGGTTGCGATGTGGTGGGTATGACAATGGTTCCCGAAGTGGTTTTGGCAAAAGAACTTGAAATGCACTATGCGGGGCTTTGCGTGGTTACCAATCCCGCCGCGGGTCTCAAGGGTGAAAAATTAACCTCGGAGGAAGTTATAAACCTTATGAAACAAAAAGAGGAACAAATAAAAGAGGTAATTCTGCAAACCGCGGAAAAGGTTTATAGCGCCCAAAATTGGAATTGCCAATGCGAAAGCACCCTCCAAGGGGCGGAAGTGTAGCAAATCCTTGTTGCCCTTTTGGCATACACTTTTCCTTTTGATGGGTAAAAGGGCTAAAAAACTGATTGCGGATTTTTTTATGCTGATGGCTTTGACCACCTCGGTTAGCTATATTGCCCATCCCAACATTTACGAGCTTATTACCGCGGTAACCCTTAATTTGGTAGCCACCATTTTAAAAATAGGAACACGGGGATTGCTTAACGTGGAGTATTTGGCAACCAGT
>QOAS01000032.1 GCA_003972855.1 Gammaproteobacteria bacterium
ATTTGAACCTAAGAATAGTGGTTTACTAAAGGTGGAGCCTGTCCGATTGCTTGGATTTATTTCCGACATAAGGAAAGTTCCCGCTTATCCCGCTATCTCTTTTTTGAGGACAAGGGAAGGGTTTTCGGAATGGAGTCAACTATATTTAGGATGGTTTTTGAAACTTAACAGTAGGGAGGAAATGAAATGAAAAGAATTCTGAAAATATTTTCGGTTTTTATCATCGCTATAGGACTTTCCACAGCCCAACAATTGGATTACATCGGTTATATAACATGTCTTTCAAAAGATGGAGCTATAAAAGGTAAATATGCCATTTTAGAAAATACGGAGGTAGTGGGGCTTCCCTCTGACCTAAATGCAATACTAAATAAGTTAGAAAAAAAATACATTCTGACCCAAGTTAAAAAAGGGGAATGCTCTACATCAGATTTGTTGGAAATCAAGCTGGTAAAACCTATAATGGCATTGGGATTGTTAAACTCCCTTATCCGTATATACGATTTTCAATATTACTTTGAAGGAAATACGAGTTACAAACCGGTCTACATCGCATTATATCAATCAAGTATTCCTCTTCATAGATTGATTTCTTTGCTAAAGGAAAGGATTTCCTTAACAAATCCTAATCTTATACTTGAATGGCTTCCTAAAAACAAAATGATTGTTATCGCTTCTAAGGAAAAAATAGAAAAGTTTAGGAATTCTGTTTTCCTTCTATTTCCAAATTATGCGGTTCAATACCAATATGAAACTATGAAGAAAGAGATACTGTGCGAACAACAAATTTTAAAAGATTATGTAGATTTTTGTGACGGGGAAAAATGTAAAAGATATACATTGGAGATAGATAACGGAATTGTGAAATTGAAACCTTACTTCATTTGTAAAAAAAATAGAGTCTTTAGAGTTCCCAAAAAGATTCAATATACTTATTCCAATAGGTGTTCTAAAAATGAAAAAATAGGAAAGTTATATCTGGAAAGGGTAAACTTGGTAGACTTAATAAAAATCTTTCAAAAACTCTTTGATATACAATTTGTTTACGATTTAGCGGAGCTATCTTCAATTAAAAATTCTCAAAATTTACATTTAGTTTTTAGTTGCTTAAATAAGGAAAAAGCCATTGCATTTTTAAAGAAAAACTTTCACCTATATTTGGAAGAGAAAGACGAAAATGTGTACCGCATATTTGTAGATAGGGATAATTACTCCGTAGTTTTAAAAAAGGTAAGCAATACTGTAACCAAAGTTTTCTATATACAAAATATCCCCCTAAGAGACTTTATAAAGCTTTTGGAAATTTACTATCGCGACAAAGTGGTATATTCCGCGGACCCTGAATTCAATGCTGTAACGGTTATAGCAACAAAAGAAGCTATAAACTCTATAATTAAAAAATTTGGAATTTATATAAGGAATAGCGAAATTTCAGATAGATTAATGAGTAAAATTTATTATGTTAAATATGGAGAAGTTAATGATTTGGTCGCAAAAATAGAGCGGTATCTTTCCAAAAAGGGGATAGTAAAAACTTTGGAAGAAGCCAGAGCCATAGAGATAACGGACTATCCGACCAATTTAGCGATGATAGAAAAAGTTTTTGGTAAATTCTTAAGTCAAAAACCTATAAAAATAAAGGTTATTGTCAAATTTATTAACATAGAGAAAAACTTTGCACGTTCGTTGGGTATCAATTGGGATGCTACTTATACGGGAACTTCTAAAGTTGAAAGCGTTGGTTCAATAAATATTGTCCAAAACACTGGAAGCTTTTCGGTTTCCGCCTCTTTTCTTTATAGGAAACTGAACCCCCTTAATATCAGCATTTCCGCGGCTGAAACTATAGGTTTAGCTAAAACACTTTCCAGTCCCTCCTTAATTTTGCTTAACGGTCAGGAGGGAACGATATCCCAAGGCGTTCAGATACCTTATCAAGCGGTGGATGAAAACGGAAATCCAACTACTAATTTGGTTCAGGCAACTTTAACCCTAAATGTAAAACCCTTACTCCTTCCCGATGGAAGGATTTTGTTGAAGTTAAACTTAAGCAATAACAGTCCCAATACCTCCCTTAGTGTGAATGGACAACCCGCAATAAATACCTTTACAATCCAGCAAGATTTTATAGTTCCCAATGGAGGAACCATAGTCATAGGTGGTGTTTTGCAGAAAAAAATAGACAACGGAGAAAACGGAGTACCTATCCTTCGTAAAATTCCCCTTCTGGGGTGGTTATTTAAAACCAAGAATTGGAGTAAGCAGGACAGCGAACTCTATGTTATAGTAACCGCTAAGGTAATTAGCGATTAACCTTTTATCTTTTCCTCTTATGGTTTTAACTTTGGCTATAGAAACCTCTTGCGATGAAACCGCCGTTGCTCTATTTGATACCGAAAAGGGAATAATAAAAAGCTTGGTTTCCAGTCAGGCAAAACTTCACGCACCCTTTGGAGGAGTAGTTCCCGAACTGTCCGCAAGGGAACATGTTAAAAACATCTTACCCCTTTTGGAGGAACTCTTTTTTGATACGGGGCTAACTTACGGAGATTTGGATTTCATTTCTTTTACCCTCACCCCGGGGCTTATATTATCGCTGGTGGTAGGTGTAGGTGTGGCAAAGGCTATAGCTCACTACAGGGGTATTCCTTTAGTCCCCGTTCACCACTTGGAGGGTCACATCTATTCGGTATTCTTAACCCGTGAAGTTGAATATCCCTTTATATCCCTTATAGTTTCGGGAGGTCATACGGAACTTTACTTGGTAGAAGATTTCGGTAGATACCGCTTTTTGGGTGGAAGTTTAGATGACTCTGTTGGAGAAGCCTTTGACAAAGTTGCCCGAATGTTGGGTTTTCCCTATCCGGGGGGACCCCACATAGACCGTTTGGCTCAAAGGGGAAAACCTACCGTATCCTTTCCAACTCCTAAAGTGGAAGGGGATTTCAATTTTTCCTTTAGCGGTTTAAAAACTGCGGTTTTAAACTTTTTAAGGAAAAATCCCGACTACCCCAAGGAAGATATTGCTGCGTCTTTCCAGAAAAAGGTTGCGGAAATTTTAAAAGATAGAACTTTAAAGGCTTTGAAAAAATTCAAAATAAACCGTCTGACGGTAGTGGGAGGAGTTTCCGCCAATAGCGAACTTAGAAAGGTTTTTAGAGAACTCCAAGATATGGGAATAGAAGTTTATCTTCCCGAGATGAAATATACCGGTGATAACGCGGCAATGATAGCATATGTTGGCAGTCTTCGGTATAAAATAAAAAAATTTGCCCCCCTTGATATAAATGCCGTCCCTTCCTACCCTCTGGAGAAGTTTGGAGCCGATTGGACGTGAGGTGGTATAATATTTAGACTTGGTCTTTTTTGACACTAATTGGGGGAAGAAAAAATGAAAGTTAGACCTTCCGTAAAAAAAATGTGTGCTAAGTGCAAAATTGTAAGGAGAAAGGGAAGGGTATATGTAATTTGTGAAAATCCCAAACACAAACAAAGACAGGGGAGGTAATTTAAGCAATGGCAAGGATAGCGGGTGTAGATTTGCCCAACCATAAGAAGTTGGAAATAGCTTTGACCTATATTTACGGAATAGGGAAATACAGGGCTAAAGAAATTTGCAAAAATACAGGTATAGATTGCTCCAAGAAAGTTGGGGAACTTACCGCGGAAGAGCTAAACATTCTGAGAAAGTATATAGACGAACACTACAAAGTGGAAGGAGACCTAAGAAGAGAAGTTCTCCTCAACATAAGAAGGCTTATAGACATAGGTTGCTATAGGGGTATAAGGCATGTCAAAGGATTACCCGTTAGGGGACAGCAAACGAGAACCAACGCAAAGACCAGGAAGAAAAGAAAAAGGAAATAAGGTAGGAGGTTTTTAAAACATGGCTAAGAAAAAAGTAAAAAGAACCGTTCATAAAGGTATCGTTCATATCCAGGCTACTTTCAACAATACCATAGTTACCGTTACCGATGAACAAGGTAACACCTTGACTTGGGAATCGGGAGGAACCGTCGGTTATAAAGGAACCAGAAAATCCACCCCTTACGCGGCGCAACTCGCAGCCCAAAGGGCAATGAAAAGGGCTATAAACGACTACGGACTCCAAGAGGTAGAAATTTGGGTTAAAGGACCCGGTGCGGGAAGGGAATCGGCTATAAGAGCTGTATTTGCCAGCGGGGTTAAGGTTACCGCCATAAGGGACGTTACACCTATACCTCACAACGGTTGCAGACCGCCTGCTAAAAGGAGGGTGTAACCTATGGGGAGATATTTGGGACCTTGGATTAAAATAGACCGCCGTTTCGGAGTAGTGGTTTCGGGAAGAGAAAGCGCTCCTAAAATCTTGGCGAAAAGGAACTTCCCTCCCGG
>QOAS01000065.1 GCA_003972855.1 Gammaproteobacteria bacterium
GGTTGAACTGCTTGAGGAAGGCGAAGAGATTTTCAACATAGAGGGACCCAACGGAACTCCCTTCCCCGTGGAAAAATACGGAACCGTCCTTCTGGTGGGACAAGGTTGGGGAGCGGGAGCCAACTACCCCATAGCGAAAGAGCTTCTATACGCCCAAAATGAAGTTTACGCCATTTTGGTAGGCGGTAGTAGGGAAAACATCTATTGCGAAGAGGAATACAAAACCCTCCTAGGGAAGGAAAAGGTTTTCGTTTACACCGAGGAGGACGATTACGGAAAGGAAGGAGGCGTAGCCCAAGCGGTTGAGGAATTTATAAGGGACGTTAAGCAACCCGATTTGGTGGTTTTTGCGGGAAGCTCGGTGGGAGGAGAAGCGGTAGCGCAGATTACCAAGGATAAAGGCATTAAAAACCTCTCCTTGGTAGCGTCCGCAATGCTTTGCACCAGTGGGCTATGTCTCACTTGCAGGGTAAAAGTGGGAGACAAAATGGTTTTAAACTGCATAGAGGGACCCTATTTGGACGGTAACGCGGTGGATTGGAAAATGGTAGCCTTTAGAAACGGCTACTACTGGGACTTGGAAAAAGAAGGGGCGGAATACTTTGCCAATAAACTCTTGCCAAAACTAAAGAGGAAAAAACAAAAAAAGTAAGGTTAAGCAAATGGGAGATAACCGCCATAGTGAATACCGCGAGAGAAGTTTTCGGAGAGGAAATTAAAATTTGGGTGTTCGGTTCGCGGGTAAATCCTAAAAAAAGAGGAGGGGACATAGATTTATACCTTGAAACCAAAGAGGGTTACAGGGTGGAAAAAGTGTTAAGGTTTTTGGCAAAACTCTACACCCTAATAGGGGAAAGGAAAATAGACATCATTTTGAAAAAGGAAGGAGATACAAGCGAAATAGCTATAGAGGCAAAAACCAGAGGCGTAAGATTATGGTAAAAAAAATAGAAAAAGTCGTAGAAGAATTGGAAAGACACAAAGCGAGAATGGAATTCGCAAAAAAAATAATAGAGAGTTGGGGTGAAATTTCCGAAGAATTTTTAGAGGATTCCTATAAAGTAACCGTTATAGACTCTTTTATTTTCAGATTTTCAAAATTTCAAGACGCTTTAGGCAAAAAGCTTTTTCCTTTAACTTTACAAGTTTTAGGAGAAGATATAGAAAACCTGCCTTTTATAGACTGGCTTAACCGTTTGGAAAAGTTAGGATTAATAAATTCCGCCCAAGAGTGGATGGAAATTCGTGTCCTTAGAAATTTGATAACTCATACCTATCCTTGGGAAACGGAAGCGATATTGAAAAATTTAAAAGAAGCCTTAAAAAGAAGTGAAACTTTAATAAAAATTTACCTTCAAATCAAAAATTTTTTAGAAGAAAGGGGTTTGTTAAAACAACAAAAGAAGGAGGTATAAAAAATGGCTATCCGTTGGTTGGATAGGAATGAAACCGTTTTGCTTCCCGCCCAAGTGCGAAAAAACACCTTCAAAGAATACGATATGGGTTATACCGTCAATCAACTCCTTGACGAGTGCGACCGTTGTATATTCTGCAGAGACTACGACAAGAGATGTAAAGCGGGATGTCCCGTAAACAACGATATTCCCGTATTTATAGACTTGGTTGAAAAAGGAAAAATAGTTGAAGCTTACAAAGTTCTTTTAAAGACCAATCCTTTCCCCGCTATAACCGGTAGGGTTTGTCCCCAAGAGAGACTTTGCGAAGGTAGCTGTATCTTGACTTACGACACCGTAAAACAGAAGAAAAATAAGGGTCTACCCGTAGGAATAGGGGCGATAGAGAGGTTTATCGGAGACGCCATTAGGCTTAGCGGAATAGAAATTGACGAGGAGATAAAGCCCGATACCGGTAAAAAGGTTGCCATTATCGGTGCGGGTCCCGGTGGACTGACCGCCGCCTACTATCTTAGAAAAGAGGGACACGAAGTTCATGTGTTTGACGCCCTTCCCCAAATCGGTGGCGTTATGGCTTACGGAATTCCCCCCGAAAGGCTTGACAGGGAAGTTTTAAAATGGGAGGAACAGAGACTCCGCAAAATGGGTATCAAATTCCACTTGGGAGTCCTCGTAGGTAAATCGGTAACCCTTTACGACCTATACAAGGAGTTTGACGCAATAATTCTCGCCACCGGTAGCGGAAGGGGTAAGATGATGGGTATCCCCGGTGAGGAGCTAAACGGCGTTTACACCGCTATAGAGTTCCTCACCAGGGTGAACCTACTCAAGGCTTACGAGTTTCCCACTGCGGGAACTCCCGTCAAGCTCGGAAAGAAAACCGCGGTTATAGGTGGAGGTTTTACCGCGGTAGACTGCGCCCTCAACGCGGTAAGGCTTGGGGTTGAAACCCATGTCGTTTACAGAAGAACGAGGGAAACTTCTTCCGCAAGGGACATAGAGTGGGACCACTTGGCGGAAGAAGGTGCAATTCTACACTGGCTAACCCAACCCATTGAGATAATCGGAGACGAAAACGGGAATGTTAAAGGTCTAAAGTGCATTAAGATGGAATTGGTTCCCGACCCCAACGGCGGAAGACCTAAACCCAAACCCATAGAGGGTAGCGAACACATCATTGAGGTGGACAGCGTAATCTTTGCGGTCGGACAGGACGCCAACCCTACCGCCTACGAAGGGGTTAAAGAAATTCAAACCAACAAATGGAATAACGTAGACGTGGACGACCACTTTAGAACTTCTTGGAAAGGGGTTTTCGCGGTCGGAGATTTGGTAAACGGAGGAGACACCGTAGTTAGGGCTATAGCCCACGGAAGAAAAGCCGCCCAATACTGCCACGAGTATTTAACAACGGGCGAATGGCCCGAAAACTGGGAAGCCCACCCCAAACCTTGGACTCTTTAATTTTTCCCTTTTTCAAAATCCTTTTATTATCGGTTTGTAATCGCCTTTAAAACCTTCTAAGTAGTGGATGTAAAAAGTTTTTATGGGTTTACCCCTCCAGTATACGGTAAATTTTTTAGTCCACACCAGTTTGTTAAAGCTATCCCTTATAGCCTTCGGCGGTGAACTAAAGTAGGTTACAAAAATACCATTTTTGCCCTTCAGTTTATCCCAAACGAAAACCTCTCGGGGGTTGAGGTTTTCACCTTTTAAAAACCTTTGTAGGAGGTCAAAACTTTTAGACTGCCACAGGTCGTATTGGTTCATCCTTTGATAGTAGTTAAAGACATAGGTTTGAGGATTACCCTTAACGTAAAAAGCCATTTCCGCACTTATTTGGTAGAGATTGGAGAATATAAAGTCCGTTTTGGGATTGTAAAATTGGCTTACAAACCTTCCTAATTTTTCCCATCCGACGGTAACCCTCGTGGGGTCTTTGGAAGGAGGTATAAGTTTCGTAAGCTCCACTTTGTCTATAAGGGGAGGGTAAAGAGCCACTGCGGAAAGGAAAAGGGAAAGGAATAAAACACCAAAAGAGGGTAAGGTAAATCTTTTAAAACCCTTTAGGTAGTAATAACCCGCAAGGATACCCCCCGTAAAGTAGGCGAAACCCGCCCAGTTTCCGTAAACGGATTTCTTTAAAGCCCAAAGTTGGAAAAGCAGGTAGGTAGGTAACGAAAAAAGGGTTAGGGGGAAGAAAACCCTTTTCGGGGAAAGGTTTTTCAACCACCCCCAAAGGAGGTAAAGGAAAAATCCAACCCCCAAGAGGAAAACTTGGGAAATTAGAAAGTTCCAAAAGCTCTTCCATTGGGGAAATTGGGAAACTTTACCAACCCCCGAAAGTCCCAAAACGTGTTTAAAAGAAACCCACCCGTGGGTGTAGTTCCAATAAAGCACCGGAAGGGTAAATAAAAACCCTATTCCCATTGCTATGTAAGGCTTAAAGGTTTTAAACAAACGGGGTTTCTTAAGAAGAATATAAACCACCCCCAGCGGGAAAAAGAAAGCTTGGGAGTATTTAGCCAAAAATCCCAAACCGCCCGCTATACCCAAAGATAACCACCAAAGTGTCCTTTCGGTTGTAACCGCTTTGTAAAGTAGATAAAAGGACAATCCCCAAAAGAAAAAGAGGGGAGTATCGGTAGTAAAAATAAAGGAAAGGGCGTTAAACCCCACAAAAGCGTTGGGAAGTAATCCCAACCAAAAGGCTAATTTTTCGTTTTTAAAAAGCTCCTTTGCCACTTTAAAAACCAAAAGGGAAGAAAGAAACCCAAAAAGGGCTGACCAAAACCTAACCGCAAACTCGGTGTTACCGAAAAGGGAGGTTGAAAGGAAGTTTAAAAACATTGTTAAGAAAATTTATAAAATTTCAAAGCACAACTAAAACTATGACTAAGCAAATAACCCTAGAAGTTCCAGACTGGGTAGATGAAGAA
>QOAS01000090.1 GCA_003972855.1 Gammaproteobacteria bacterium
CGAAACCTTTTTGTCTTAGTTTGGTCAAAACCCTACTTATGTTACTGTCGGGAGAATAGGTAGGCGGAGACTGTTGGGGAGGCGTAGGCGGTTGCTCCGCGGGGGGTTTTTCCGGCTTTTTGATAGGCTGGGGAGAGGCTTTGTAACCGCCGGTCTCCTGTTGGAAGCCGGTGGCAATAATGGTTACTTCAAACTTGTCGGTTTCGGGAACCAATGTAGCTCCAAACACCACGAGGTTATCCGCCGCCAATTCGTTTTCAATTCTTTGCATAGCGTAGTCCAAATCCGCCAAGGTAATGTTTTCGTCCGCCCAGAAGGTAACTATCAGCTTGGATGCACCGCTGATGCTTTCTCCCTCCAGCAGAGGAGAACGGATAGCTTGGTCTATAGCCTCCTCTATGCGGTTGTCCCCGGAGGCGCTTCCCAATCCTATGAGCGACAGCCCGCCGTTTCTCAATACCGTTTGAACGTCCGCAAAGTCTATGTTGATAAGTGCGGGTTCTACAACTACCTTGGTTATTCCCCTAACCGCTTTGGACAGAACTTGGTCTACCATTTTAAAGGCTTCCGACAATTTAAGGTTGGTTATATCCATTTCCAAAAGCCTTTGGTTGTGAACAACTATGTAGGCATCGGTGGTTTCCCTTATTCTTTCCAAACCTTTGCGGGCTATTTCCATTCTCTGTTTTCCCTCAAAGCGGAAAGGCATAGTGACAACCGCAACGGTCAGTTTTCCTAAATCCTTTGCCACCTGCGCTATAACGGGGGCGGCACCCGTTCCCGTCCCACCTCCCAAACCCGCCGCTATAAATACCATATCCGCATCGTGAACGATTTCTTTAATCTTTTCTATGTCCTCAAGAGCCGCCTGTTCACCTATTTCCGGTTTGGAACCGGCTCCCAATCCTCGGGTTATTTTCTCCCCAATCTGAATTTTGTTGGGAACCGATAGGAGTGTAAGATGCTGAACGTCGGTATTTACCGCAAAAACTTCAACTCCTTCAATCCCGTCTTGCACCATACGATTTACCGCGTTACAACCCGCACCACCTACACCGATAACTTTAATAACGGTAGGATTTATGCTATCCATACTATTCCTCCGATATTAAATTTTTAAAGAAGTTCATTATTTTGCTCCAGAAATTTTGTTTCTTATTTTTTTCCTCCAGAGATTCCACCGCGGTTGCTTCCTCATAGGTAGGTTCTTTCTTCTTTTCATTCAAAAGTAGGGGATTGCTACCGCCGGAATTTTCTTCTTGCCAACCTTCCCTTCCCCGTCGGATAAGTTCTATAGCCCCCCTTACGGGTGCAAAATCGGTTTCCAATAAATCTTCCCGTTGGGAAAACTCGGAATCGTAGTAAGTTAAAAATTTCCCTTTTCCTATTCTTACCAAGCAGTGAGGTATTTCCACCTCCTCTATAAGTTCTTCTACCAACTGCTTAAACTTGGGGAGCTTGGCTCCTCCCCCTATTAGAATTATTTCGTCCAAATCCTTTGTTACATCTATTTGCCTATCATCAAACAATTTTTCAAAGATTTTTGCCAAAACTTCTGCCACAAACCCCTTTAAAATGTTCCCCACTTCATTTTTATTTATAGTCACAACATTACCTTCTTCCAATTCAAGGGTTATATTTTCATCTTCACCTTCCAAAGAGTAATTTTGTCTTCGGTAGTATCCCACATCTTTTATCAGTTCTTGGGCGTTCTTTGTTGGTATTTTGTATTGTGCGGAGAGAATTTCAATCACATCCCTTATTCCGCCTGATATAACCCCGGTAATTTCGGGGCTACCATCAACGAAATAGGAAAAACCCGTTGTGGTATGTCCGAAATCTATCAAAAGAATTCTTTTTTTACTATCTTCTTCCGTTAAAATATCGTAAGAAGCGGTAAAAACCGGTAACATAATACGGTTTACGTCATAATTTAAGCTACGAAGTAGGTTTCTTATATTTAAATAAACCTGCTTTTTCAGTTTTATAACATGATATACCCCCTCTATAGTTGTCGCATGGAGACCTACGGGTTCGTAATATTTTTCCCCGTCCAACAAAAAGTATTTAGGAACTATATGAATTATTTCGTATTCCGGTTCTTGGGCTTCCCTCCTTACCATTTCACTAAGCTGTTTTAAATGTTCCTCTTTAACTTCCGAAAATTCCCCTTCTTGAGAGGGAGAAATTTGAAGTCTTACGGAGGTATTGGAATATTTAACCTTGGGATGAGAAACCAAAATATAAAGTTTAGCGAGTTCTCCTCCGTTTCTTTCCCTTACCAAATCTAAAATTTCCTTAACCGAATTTCGGGCGGAAGATGCCCTTACAATAACGCCCTCTTCTATCCCCTTTGATTCCCTTTTATCAACTAAAAGAGGTTCGGTTCTTATATTGTCTTCGTCTTCTATAAAACTAACCAAAACTTTTATATATCCGCTACCTATATCCAAAACACCGACAGTCTCACTCATCGGTTCTCTCCTTAAATATTTTTATGTAAATAGCCTTTTTTCCAAAAAGGTTCACCCGCTTTCTCCCGTTGTATATACTTGCAATTTTTTGAATGCTACTCTTTATAAGTTGCGTATCTCCATTTATTAGGTCTTTTTTAACTACAAATTCAATCTCGCTACCTTTTAAATAGATTACATCTCCCTTTACAAAAATTTCTTTTAATCCTAACCTTTTTTGTAATACACGGACTGTTTTTACATTTACATTGGGATAGATATCCCCAAACTGCCAATTTCTTTGAAAGTCATAAATTTCTACAACTTTCTTTGGTTTATAAAAGCCGAAAATTAATCCATTTAAGGCTAAGTTATACTTTCCATTTAAGGAAGCTACCGCTTTATTAGTGTAAAGTTGAATAACCAAATAACCATTGTGCCAATCAAAATTTAGTATTTTCAAATCCTTAACATAGTATTGTGTGGCTTTCATTAGTTGATTCAAAAGGTAATCTTTGTTTAATAAAAGTAATAAATAATTGTTATCCAAATCCCTGCTAATAATTTCCTTTGTTATAAGAGATAGCTCCCTTTGGCTACCGTCCGCATGTACGGAAATATGTCTTATTTCAAATAGCGGAATCACCTTTATTACCGATACGGAAAAAAGAACTAAAAGAAAAGCTACCGCCCCCGCCCAGATTTTCAGAATGTCAAACAATATCGGTGATTTTTTTAATCGTGCCATTTCACCTTATAAATTTGATGATAGCTAATCAACAAAAGTTTTTGCGGAAATAACTAACTCTATCAACTCTTCAAAGGTTAAGCCGTCTATTTTTGCCATTAACGGTAATAAACTTGTTTCGGTCATGCCCGGAATGGTATTTACTTCCAAAACAAATAACTTTCCATTGGAGGGGTTGTAGCGAAAATCTACCCTACAGAGGTTTCTTATTTCCAAAGCCTTTACTACCTTAGAGGTTAAGGACTTTATTTCCTCCCCCAAAGAGCTTTTAACGGGTTTAAATTCCGCCAATCCTTTGGTGTATTTGGTTTCAAAATCATATAGACCCTTTTTGGGTATTATCTCCAAAGGTGTGAATATCCTTCCACCCGCAAATCCGCAGGTAAATTCCCTTCCCTCTATAAATTCTTCCACCAAAACTTTTTCCGAAATATTGATAAGCTCAAAGACGGTGTTTTTTAACTCGGAATGGTTATTTACCACTCTTAAACCGACGCTGGAACCTCCGTTTGCCGGTTTTACTACCGCGGGAAAAGAGTTCCATTCTTCCAAAATAGGTAGTTCTTTTTTATCCTTTATTGCCACCCATCGGGGGGTATCTATTCCAAAACTCTCCAAAAGGCGTTTTGTCCAATCCTTATCCATACAGAGTGCGGAAACCTTTACTCCTTCCCCTATATAGGGAAATCCCAAACATTCCAAAAGTCCTTGAACGGTTCCGTCTTCTCCCGGACTTCCATGTAGGAGGGGAAAAATCAAATCGGGAGAAAACTTTCTAAGGTCTAAATCTATTTCCTTTTTCAATTCCAATATTTTTACGGAGTATCCCAAATTTTTCAAAGCATTTGCAATCGCGGACGCGCTTTTACGGGAAATTTCAGCTTCGGGGGAAGTTCCCCCGCAAATGATTGCAATTTTTTTCATAGAAAATAATTGTCGTTCGGAAACTCCCTATCTGTGATAGGGGGAGGAGAACGACCGCCGTTAGGTGTTATTTTTCTTTTCCACTTTAAGTAGTCTTCCTTCCTTTTTTAACAACTCCTTTATGCATTCGTTTAAATACTGATTGATACTCCTATAATACTTCTTCCAACCTTATGCAAGTTTGTTT
>QOAS01000017.1 GCA_003972855.1 Gammaproteobacteria bacterium
CGGTTTTGTCTCCTCCTCCAACAGTTTTAGGGTATCGTAAAAAAACTCGGAAGTGACCTTTGGAGGTTTTTCAAACTTACAAGCGACAAAATCTTCCCCTACCCTTACGGGGGTTATAACGAAACCGTAGGTTTTTTCTCCCAAAAAGGTTTTGACAAAAATGGGAACCCGCTCCTTAACTTCACCCTTTTTGCGAATTAGTTTTATTTTGAGACCTCCCAGTGAAATGTTCTCCACTATCCCTTCAAAATGCTCCGAAACTATTTTTATTCCGAGACTTTCAACATTAAACCTTACAAACTTCCTTCTCTCAACGAGTTTTCCGAGAATTAGAAACTTTGCGCACCTATTCTTTTCCTCAACTTGGTATGGAGATATTTCGTAAAATAACTGCTCACCTTTATCGCTGACAACCTTTACCGTATACGGTTTCCATAAGTCTATGTTGGACCAACCTTCTATTATCTCCGCGTCAAGAAAGAAATCGTCGCTACCTATAACCTTAAATCGGATATTCTTTAACGGATTATCCCTTTCGTAGGCGGTGTATTCCTCATTTTTTTTAAACTCAAATTCCATTTTTAAACCCCGTGGGCTTTGCCGACTATATCGGTAAAAATATTAAAACCTTTTTTCTTCAAAAATTTCCTTATACCTTCCAAAATTTTCAGTGGCGATAAGGGGTCGTAAAAGTTTGCGGTTCCCACCTGCACCGCTGACGCTCCCGCCAATATGTGTTCAAGCGCGTCTTTATAGGTGGATATACCTCCTATACCTATTATCGGAACTTCCCTTCCCACCTCCTCATAGGCTTGGTAAACCATCCTAACCGCAATTGGTAAAATTGCGGGTCCCGAAAGTCCACCCGTCTTTATAGACAATTCGGGTTTCATTTTCTCAATATTAATTTTCATAGCTAAGATTGTGTTGATTAAAGAAATTCCGTCCGCCCCAGCCTCTACGCAAATTCTGGCAAATTTCTTTATATCCCCTACATTGGGGGATAGTTTTACTATAACCGGTTTGGTAGCAACTTTTTTAACCCTCTCTATAAGATTAGCCAATAATTTTTCATCGTGACCGAAAATCATCCCGCCCTTTTTCACATTGGGACAGGAAACATTCAGCTCGTAAGCTACGATTTTCTTTGCACCCTCAAGGGATTTTACAACCTCCTCGTAACCCTCTTCGGTTTCATCAAAAATATTTGCAACAAAGTGGGTATCTATCTTTTCCAAACGGGGGTATATTTCCTTTAAAAATCTTTCAACACCCGGGTTTTGCAATCCTATGGCGTTTAACATTCCGCAATAGGTTTCAACAATTCTGGGAGGTTCGTTTCCCTCCCTCGGTTTCAGCGAAAGACCCTTTAAAACCACCGCTCCAAGTTGGGATACATCGTAAATGTCCAACGCCTCCAGTCCGTATCCGAAAGTTCCCGAAGCTACCCAAACGGGATTTTTAAACTTTATCCCCCAAAGGGTTACCGAAAGGTCTATATCCATAAAACGAAAAAGGATATAAAGAAAAACTTAAGAAGGCCAAGGGTAGGCGTATATTCCGTAGTGGAGTATGTAATACCTTAGGAGAAATCCCCCAAATAGAACCAGTATCGCCGCTAAGGGTATTAGAAATCTATAGGAGTGTTTAACCGCTACGAAAAGTTCCAATAGCCAAGGAACTATTAAGCCCAATACTAAAAACAACCCTATAAATCCCACATCGGAAGTCATTAAATCAAATACATACTTACCTCCCGCGTTGGCGTAATAGAGGTAGTTAAAGTAAGCCAAAATTGCGAGAAGTTCCAAACCTATCAAAACTATATCTCCCCATTCAACCTGGTAGGCTATTTTCTCCCTTACCCTTTGCGTCTGTTCATCCCTTCCTTTGGCAAAGTAGGTCCAAAGCATATACCAAGCGGTTCCGGTAGACAGAGCGGAAATGAAAAATAGCACCGGTAGCAACGGATGGCTCCACGAGGGGATAGAGGGTGCTACCGATAGCAAGAAACCTGTATAGAAAGCCAACACCGTAGAGAACGCCAATAATACCCATCCCAAAAGATTTTCAAAAGGCTTCAGCGCTTGACCAAGCTTTACTATAATGGAAATGTTTTTCAAAATCGCTGCCCTATCCGCCATAGTCAGCGCCCATAAAATTCCAAGGGCGCTGGAAATACCTACGGTTAAAGCACCTATTTGAATCCACGGATGGAGGTTTCCATTAAACAACGCTGCTCCAAAGGTTGCGTAAACAACCTTTAGTATTTCAAATATGTGTCCGTGCCAAAAAGAGTCCCATATAAACATATCCATCAATAGGAATAAAGCTCCAAAGTTAACTAACACAATTCCCAAAATGGTTGACCACGCGTAAAGCGAAGGGTCATCCCTTTTGAGTAGCATTTTATTGGCTACCGCCAAAAGGACCATTGCTCCTCCGAGTCCCCCCAAGAAAAGGTAAATAGCGACACCCACACCCCAGTGGTGCTGGGGTTCAAAGGTTAAAAGTTGGTGAAAGTCTACTCCCACCATTTTTAAACCTCCCCTTACTTTTCTTTACTCCTTTCGGAAGAATAAACGGCTTCCATAAAGACGCTTTCCTTCTTGCTCGTATCCAAGGCTATGTAATAAACTTTGGGATTTGTTCCCAAATGCTCCGCTAAAGGTTTAGCCCTACCGCTCAAAACGAGCTGGGCTACCGGGTCCTCGGGATTATTGAGGTCGGTCCACATACGGCAATCGGTAGGGCAAGTGGCAACGCAAGCGGGTTCCAAACCTTTGGTAATTCTGTGGTAACAGAAGGTGCATTTATCCACATGGGGAACTTGGTGAATGGAGAATTCTTCTCCAAATAGTTTTTTGTTTACTTCTACATCTTCAAGTTCGTAACGGTAACGGGCATCGTAGGGACAAGCGGTTACACAAGCCTCGCACCCTATACATTTATCTTGGTCCACCATAACGACCCCTTCGGGAGTTTTGTAGGTTGCACCTGTCGGACAAGCGTAGTAACAGGGAGTATTCTGACAGTGCATACAAAGTCTTGGGAAGAAAATCCTACCCACATTGTCGCCTCTCCCTACCTCCGCTTGTTCAACTTTAGTTCTAAATTTTTCCGCCCAGTAAGGGGTTTGGTTTTCTTGAGCGCAAGCTGCCATACACGCGTTGCAACCGATGCATGAGTTTAAATCAATAACAAACGCCCAATTCGGGGTTTTTTTACGGGATTTGTTTTCGCTCATTTTTAACCTCCCATAGATTTAGCAAAAAAAAGGAAACTAAGCGGAAACTTTTTTTACCTTCACCGTAATTTCGTCCCTTGTATAACCCGAGATGAGGGGTTCTACCTTGTAAACCACCAAATCTACATGCCGTGCCGCTTCAGGAGGTTTTACCGCATATTGGACGGGAGCTTCCGTTCCTCCATTGAAGGGAACGAAAATAGTATCTTCCCTAACCCACTCGGTTACAAAAGCCCTTGCCTTCATCCTCTTATCGGGGTTTTCGGTATTTATAACCTCTATAAGGTCGCCATCTTTAATACCCAATCTTTGTGCGGATTTGGGGTGTATCCACACGCGATAGTATATCTTTTTCAATTTCTTCCATTTGGTGATACCCACTATCAGCGGATTGTCCAGTAGGTGAACTCCACTGTGGGAGAATACCGGAGCTTTACCGTGAGCTATAAAGAATTCATCCTTTTCCAAATTACCTTCTTTCCTTCTTAATGGAACATAAGCGCATACGGGGTCCCAGTTTGGCATATATCCGTAGAAAGCTTGAACCAATTCAAACAAAGTGGAATAAAGCTCAATTCTTCCGCTGGGCAGTGTTGTAGGAATGTGTTCGGGTATTCTCCATTTTTCAAGAAGTTCGTCCATAGTCTCTATGTCGTAGAAACCTTTCTCCCTAAATTCTCTATCCAATTCTTCGGGTAAAATCTCTTTACCTTTGATTTCGCTAACCTCTTTGGCGAGTTCCTTCAGTTGATACCTGTAAATGGCTTTGGTAAAGGGTTTTCCTTCCTTAAAGACGGTCCTTTCAACTTCTTTCCAGAATTCTTCTTTGTCATAGCCGAGCATTTTGCAGACAAAGTCGCAGTAGACCTTTGCGCCTTTGACGAAAGCTTCCTTTTGATCTTTAGCCTTTCCTTCTTTCATCAGGCGGGCGCCGAGCATTCCGCTGGTCATTTCAAAGAAGAAATCAACCCCGTGTTTTCCTTCACCGATTTTGTAAACTCTGCTTCTTTTGAACACGGTAAGGTTGTGAGAGGTTCCCCTACCGAGGATAATGTC
>QOAS01000141.1 GCA_003972855.1 Gammaproteobacteria bacterium
TAGTCCTTTGGTCCAAAAGCCAATGTTGTTAGGTCCCTAAAGGGGATTGAAACAAAACATCAACCTCCGAATTAGATGTGAAAACATCTTGTTGTTAGGTTCCTAAAAGGGATTGAAACTTTAAAACCACCCCTAAAAGTGACTAACCCTTTCACAAAAATTTCTTGCAAAAATCCTTTTTGTGTTATCATCAAACTTTACAACATATGTTGGAAAGCCTTGAAAAATTGGGTAAACTCTTTGGGGAATTCAAACCCTATGACACCATAGAAGGAGATTTCGTTTTAGTCCTAAACTTGGACGATAAAGGAAATTTTTTAGATTTTGAACTGGAGGAGTTTTCCAAAGAAAAGTTGGATAAATACTTTTACAAAGATAGTGGGGCTTCCAATCCCCCCTCGTGGACGCCGACTTTAAATCTAAATTTGAAAGAACCTCAAAAAACTTTAAAAACCGCAATAAAGCGGTTGGAGGTTTTAGCGGATTTCGGCAATCTAAAAATTGAAAATTTAAAAAACTTAAATTTTGAGGAATTAACAGAAACTTTAAGGGAAAAATTAAAAGAAATTCCTCCAAAAAAGAAAGTTATATTCACCGTAAAACTCAACGGGAGACACATAGGCGAAATAGAAGAACTAAAAGAGGGGTTGGAAAAATTTTTAGAACACCGTTTTAGTGAAAAGATAACTTCCTCCGAAGGGGTTTGTTCCATTTGTAAGAAACTCAAAAAGGTTTTCGGAGAGGGTCTTTTTCCCGTTAAGTTTTACACTTTGGATAAACCCAACTTTATCCACGGAGGTTTTAAAAGGAAAGAGTTTGTATTTCCGATATGTTACGAGTGCGGTCTAAAACTCAAAGAAGGTTGGAACTTTGTAGTTAGGAATTTAACCTTCAACTTTGCGGGGAGTATTAAGTTCCACCTTCTACCCGAATTGGTTATAGAAGATGAGGAAAAACTGAAGTGGCTTGTTGAAAGAAGGCTTTTAGAAACCGCCCAAAAGGTTAACGGTTTAAGCGAACGGGCAAAGGAGAAATTGGAACAAGACGAAAGGAGAATTCTAAAAAAGATTTCCGAGGAGGGAAACTACTTTACCGTTCACCTATTGTTTTTGAAAAAGAAAAACAAGGAGGAAAGGATAAAACTCTACCTTTACGGGATTTACCCATCGCGCCTAAAGGAACTTTTTGAGTTCAAAAAATACACCGAACAACTCTTGGGAATAGACTTTAACTACTCCACCGTTTGGGATTTTTTTAAAGAGAACTACGAAAGGGAGTTTTACGAGTATGTCCGTTCAACCTTCAAAGGTTTTCCCTTTAACAAAATACTCCTCCTCAAGGTTATTTTGGAAAAACTGAAACAACTTTTGGAGGAGAAGGAAAGTTTAAACTCCTTTGAGTTGGCTTTGAAAAACGCCCTCGGGGTTTACCTATTTTCACTCCTCGCCTGCGGAGGTTTAAATATGGAAGAAAAGAACCCCAATTGTTTAGAAAAGTCCGAAAGCCTTGAGGAGTTTTTAAATTGCTTTCCACTCCTTAGGGGTGGTGCGGAAAAGGGATTATTCCTCCTCGGGGTCTTAACGGGAAAGCTTTTGCAAATCCAAGAAGGAAGGTTGGAGGGGAATAAACCTTTCCTCAAAAAGTTAAAAGGTTTGAAAATGCGCAAAGGTGACTTTAAAAACCTCTTTACCGAATTGGTTGCAAAATTAGAAGAATACAACCAAGCGGGGGAATTCCCTATTTTGACCAAGAAGGTTAAAAAACTGATAGAAAAAACCGCCCAATATTTGCTTTCTTGCGAAGATTGGAAGCTTTCGGACAAGGAGGCAAATTTCATTTTTGCTTGCGGTATGGGATTGAGCCAAAGGGTCTTTGAGATTTTAGATAAAGAAACCCGCGAAGCGGGGTAAAACCTTCGGAGGTAAAAAAATGGTTATAAAAAACCGTAGGGAATACCTGTTTTTATACGATGTTGTCAATGCCAATCCCAACGGCGACCCTTTGGACGAAAACAAACCGAGATGGGACGAGGAAAGTGCGAAAGTTTTGGTAACCGATGTTAGGCTCAAAAGGGTTATAAGGGATAGCTTAGAGGAGCTTGGCGAATGCGTTTTCTACTCAAGGAGTGCCAAAGGAAAAACCCGCAAGGAGCTTTTAAAGGAATTTGAAAATAACCCCCAAAAGGCTATAGAAAAATGCATAGACCTAAGACTTTTCGGGGCAACCTTCTCCGTGGAAAAAAATACCCTTTCCATTACGGGTCCCGTTCAATTTAACTTCGGAATCTCCTTGCATAGGGTTGAACCGAAACTGATAAAGGGAACTACCGTGGTTGCGTCGGGTGAGGGCAAACAGCAGGGAACTTTCACCGAAATGTGGATAATCCCTTACGGGCTTATAGCCTTCCACGGTATAGCCAACCAACTAAGTGCGGAAGAAACCAAACTAAGCGAGGAAGATTTAAACAAAATGACCCTTGCAATGTGGCTGGGAACAAAGGGTTCAACCGCGGTTTTATCCCATTCCAAAATGGGACACAACCCCAGATTGCTTATAGAAATTGTTTACAAAAAGGGTGTCAAAACCCAGATAGGGGAACTGGATAGGTTGGTGAAAATAGAAACCGACAAAGAAGAGGAAGCGATTAGGGACATTGGAGAGTTAAAAATAGACCTTTCCCCCTTAAGGAAAAAGTTGGAAAGATACAAGGATAGGATTGAAAAGATTTTTTACGCCCTTGACGATAGGGTGGTTCTCACCCAACCTTTGGAGGAAATCTTTAACGGTATTCCCGCGAAAGTATTCCCGTGGTTTGAAGAGGTCTAACCATGAGGGTTATCTCCTTTAGGATTTGGGGAAAGTTTGCCCACTTTAGGAAATTTTGGACAACCTCTTCCTCTTTGAGTTATCCTTTTCCTCCCCCCACCGCCGTTAGGGGTATTTTGGGGGCTATTTTGGGTTACTCCAAAGGGGAATACATAAGGAAAACCGAACCTTTTAAGGTTGGAGTGGAAATTTTGAAACCTCCGAAGGTAATAAAGTTGGGTTTAAACTTCGTGGACACGAAAAAACTAACGGTTCAATACAAAGGTTTTATAAGAAAACACCAAAGGGAGGGACTTTTACACACCCAAACCTTGACCGAGGTTTTAAAGGAACCCGAATACAGGATTTTTGTAGGTTCCGAGGATGAAAAACTTTTAAAAACCCTTGAAGAGAGTTTAAAAAAAGGGGAAAGTTACTACACGGTTTCCTTGGGTTGGGCAAACTTTTTGGCAAATTTTGAATACGAAGGAATTTATACTTGTAAGCTCGTGGAAACAACCGACGAGGTAAAAACGGTTATTCCAACCTCTTGTGTTCAGAGTTTGGATTTTGAGGAAAACCACCTCGTAGGTAGGGAGAAAATTCCCACCAACCTTTCAAGTGAGAGAAAACCCCTCTCCTTTGAGAGTGTAATATTCAGCCTTTCCGCCAAACCTTTAAAGGGTGTCTTTAAAAAGGTTTTCCTCTGCGGGGAAAGAGGGGGTATTTTCCTCTTTTAAGCTTTTCCAAGCACCCTCACCCCTTTGCTTCCAAGGGGGAGTATTAACTATTAAATAATGAAATACATCTTTGGACCCGTTCTTTCCCGAAGACTGGGACTCTCTTTGGGGGTTGATTTACTTCCACCCTCAAAGGTTTGCTCTATGGATTGTATATACTGCGAGTGTGGAAAAACCCAAAGGCAAAACCTAACGTTGGAAAGGAGGGAATGGGTCCCCACCGAAGAGGTAAAAAGGGAATTGGAAGAAATCCTTTCCAACCCCGATTTGGAATTGGACTTTGTAACCTTTTCGGGTAACGGTGAACCTACTTTGCACACCCGTTTTGGGGAAATAGCGAAGTTTGTAAAAGAGATTAGACCCGACCTTAAGGTGGCACTCCTTACCAACGCTTCTACCCTCTGGATGGACGAGGTTTTAAAAGACCTCCAATATATAGACCTCGTTTCGCCCTCTTTAGATGCGGTAACCGAAAAGGTTTTTAAGAAAGTAAACCACCCCACCAAGGGTTTAACGGTGGAAAAAATCTTAGAGGGTTTAAAGAAGTTAAAGGAAACCTTCGGAGGGGAAATTTGGATAGAAACCCTTTTCGTTAAGGGAATAAACGACACCCCCGAGGAAGTGGAAAAGATAGGCGAATGGATACACCGTCTAAAGCCCGACCGCTGGCAGATAAATACCGTCGTCCGCCCTCCCGCCTACAATGTGAGAGGTCTTACGGAGG
>QOAS01000138.1 GCA_003972855.1 Gammaproteobacteria bacterium
TGTCCAAAGAGATAGAAAAGAATTTGTTAGGAGAGAGGAAAGGAAACATTTTTAGAGATTTTGTGAGTGGAAAGATATTTCACTCCGATTTAGTAGGAGCGTTAAACATTTTGAGAGTAGGAGCTAAGCTCCTAAGACTTAGTTTTTATGGGGACTTAAAGGTTTTGTTTGTGAAGCTGTGCAATCCGAGAAGGTTTAAGTTAATGGAATTTTTTTACAAAGTATCCCCCGAGTCCGTGAAATGGATAGGGGGTAGTAGGCACGCCTTGGAGCGTGCAGGGATGAACGGAGAAAGGGCTTTTACTATCACCTGAAACATTTTTCAAATTTTTACCCTTTCTCCGTTCCTAGAAACTTCTTTACCTCCCCTACCAAATAGAGTGAACCCAATATTACCGCATCCTCCTTTAGGTTTTCAACCATCTCTTTTACACCCTTGTAGGTTCTTATTTCCCTAAATCCCAACCCAACCGCAAAGGGGTAAAGGTTTTCAAGCTTTTCCGAACGGTGGTAATCTATCTCTACCAAACCTATGCGGTCGGTGTAGCTCCTTATTAACTTAAGTTGTTTCTTCCAATCTTTATCCCGCATAGTGCCGTAGATAATTAGGGGAAACTCCTTTAGGGTTTTTAGACTTTCCAAAGTCCCCTTAAGGGCGTGGAGGTTGTGGGCGCCGTCCAACACCAATAGGGGTTTTTCCCTTACTATTTCAAACCTTCCCTCCCAACGGGTTTCCTCCAAAGCTTTTTTAACCTTTTGGGGGTCGGGTTTTATTCCCAAAACCTTTGCGGTTTCCAAAAATATCGTCAGAGCCAAAGAGGAGTTTTCTATCTGTTTTACCCCGAAAAGTCCCAGTTTTACCCCTTTGACTTCAAAGTCTTTGTATCTGTAATATTCCAACACGGTTTGGGGGAATCGGGCGAAACCCTTGAAGGTGTAATCCCTCTTTGCAACTATCAGGGGGGAGTTTCTATCCTTAGCCTTTCTTTGGGCTATTGAAAACAGCGGTTCTTCGTCGGTTCCCAAAATTATGGGACGGTTGGGGTAGATAAGTTCGGTTTTATCGTCCGCGATTTCTTCCAAAGTCTCTCCAAGCCACTTTGTATGGTCTAACCCGACATTGGTAATGGCGGTAAGAAGGGGTGAATGGACTTTGGAGGCGTCCCACCTTCCACCCAAACCCGCTTCCACAACCGCTATATCAACTCCTTTATCCTTAAAAAGGAGAGAGGCTATACACACCGCACTTTCAAAGTAGGTGAGCTTAAATTCCTCCATAAAGGGTTTTATTCGGTTTATATAAACCTTTAGGGTTTCTTCACTTATGGGAATATTGTTTATTCTCCATCTTTCGGTTTCATCAACGAGGTGGGGGGAAACAAACCTACCCGTTTTAAGTCCGTGAAAGCGGTATAGGCTTTCCAAAAAGGCGGTGGTTGACCCCTTCCCGTTGGTTCCCCCCACTATAACCGAGGGGTAGGAATTTTGCGGATTTCCCGCCTTTTGACAAGCCTTTTTAATCCTTTCCAGCGTAGGGGTAAAGTTTAACTCCAAACCCCTAAAGAGGTTCCAAAGAAGCATAAGAGTATCTTATACATGCCCCTATTACACAAATAATACTTGTATAAAAGTAAGTTAAAATATTTCCCGTTATGCCCGAGGAAATACTGACAATTCCGATAGAGGAAGAGGCAAAGCAATCCTATCTGGACTATGCAATGTCCGTTATTATAGGGCGTGCCATTCCCGATGTTAGGGACGGGCTGAAACCGGTTCAAAGAAGGATACTTTACGGAATGTATGAAATAGGGCTTTTGCCCAATAAACCCTATAAAAAGAGTGCGAGGGTAGTTGGACATATTCTTTCCTTCTATCACCCCCACGGTGACCAAGCGGTTTACGACACCTTGGTAAGGATGGCTCAACCTTTCACAATGCGTTATCCCCTCGTGGACGGACAAGGAAACTTCGGTTCCATTGACGGAGACCCTCCAGCGGCAATGCGTTACACAGAAGCCCGCCTAACCCCCTTGGCGGTTGAAATGCTTGAGGACATAGACAAGGATACCGTTGATTGGCAACCCAACTTTGACGGTTCGGTGGAAGAACCCAAAGTTTTACCCTCAAAGTTTCCCAACCTTTTGTGTAACGGAACGACCGGTATAGCGGTCGGTTTGGCTACCTCTATTCCACCCCATAACCTAAACGAGATTGCAAAAGCCCTTATCGCCTTGGCGGAAAATCCCGAGCTTACCGTAGAGGAAATAGTCGGCAAATATATAAAAGCCCCCGACTTTCCCACCGGGGGAATAATTGAAAATACCAGAGAGGAGTTAATAGAAATTTACAAAACCGGTAAGGGTTCTATAAGGCTAAAGGCGAAAATCCACGTAGAACGGCAAAAGGGTGGAAAGGAACTGATAGTAATAACCGAACTTCCCTATCAGGTAAACAAATCGGAGCTTATAAAACGGATAGCCCAACTGGTAAGGGATAAAAAGATTAAAAACATCACCGATTTGAGGGACGAAAGCGACAAGGAAGGTATCAGGATAGTAATAGAGGTTTCCCGCTACGGTGAGCCGGAGAAAATAATTCAACAACTCCTAAAGCACACCCAACTTAGAAAAAACTTTTCCGTAAATATGGTCGTTTTGATTGACGGAGAACCCAAACAGGTGGGACTTAAGGAACTCCTATCCCAGTTTATAAAACACCGCTTGGAAGTAATAACTAAGAGAACCAAATACTACCTAAAGAAGGCGGAAAAAAGACTTCACATCGTTGAGGGTCTAATAAAGGCGGTAAGAAACATTGACAGGGTTATAGAAATAGTTAGAAATTCCCAAACGGGTGAAGAGGCAAAGGGAAAACTGATAGGGGAATTCCAGCTTTCACCCGAGCAGGCACAGGCTGTTTTGGACTTGAAACTCCAAAGGCTTACCTCCTTGGAAACCAAAGCCCTTGAGGAGGAAGCCCAAAAACTAAGAGGGCAAATAGAGGACTACAAAAACATACTCCTAAAGCACTCTAAAAAGATTGAGATATTCAAAAAGGAACTCTTAGAGCTTGTCCAAAAATACGGTGACGAGAGGAGAAGTTTTGTTGAATACATCCAAGGGGAGTTTGAGAAAAAGGATATTCCCGTAGCGGTTTTCAGCGACGGAACGGTCTTACCTTTGGAGGATGAAGAGGAAAGGAGCTTTACCAAACCGGTGGTGGGACTTTTAAAGGTTTCCGCCAAGGAGGGACTCTTTATAGCCACCAACTTGGGAAGGACTTACTGGGTTACCGGCGACAAACTCCTTAAAAAGACCAAAGTCAAACTCAAAGAGGGAGAAAGGATTATAGGTGTATTCCGTAAGGAGTTTGGAAGACTGCTTATAGCGACTAAAAAGGGTTACGTTAAGAAACTATCCTTGGAAGACTTCAACTACACCCGAGCGGGTTCGCCCGTTATAAAACTCACCGAAGTGGATGAGGTGGTAGGCATCTGGGAATCCCAAGATTGGGGAGACATTTTGGTTTACACCTCCAAAGGTTTTGTTTTAAGGTTTCCCACCAATCAGGTATTCGCCACCGGCATGACCTCCAAAGGTTCGCAGGTTATAAAACTCGCCCGAGGAGACGAGGTTAGGGGTATAGTTGCCCTTAACGAGGAACCCTGTGTGGTCTTTATCACCGCCAAAGGTAAGGTGAAAAAGGTTAAAAGCGAGGACATAAAGAGGAAGAACAAAGGAACCAAACCCTTGGACGGCGGAATTATAAGGGACAAACTCGTTAAGGTTATTCCCACCGATAAAGACCTGGTGGTGGTTTTAAACTTTGAAGACGACGGCTCTCAAGTGGTTGAGTTAAAACTTGACGAACTTCCCGAGCGTAAGCTCGGGGATTTTCCCAAAAAACTCTTCAACTTTGAAAGGGAAATAGAGAGCGTTTACAACGATTGGATACATTACAAAGCGGGCGTTTCTTAACCTTTCTTCTTGCGTTTTTTGGCTTTCGCATGAAGGGCTTTATAGCGGGGTTTTTTGTAAATTATTTAAATCTTGATGGGAAAGAAGAAAAAGAAGGAAGAACACAAAAAGGAGACGGGAATAATTATGGAAGGGGAAGTTACCGAGGCACTTCCCAACGGGCTTTTTAGGGTTAAGTTGGACACGGGGCATGAGGTTTTAGCCCACCTTTCGGGAAAAATGAGGGTTCACTTTATAAGGATAGTTCCCGGCGACCGCGTCAAGGTAGAACTAACCCCCTACGACCTAACG
>QOAS01000088.1 GCA_003972855.1 Gammaproteobacteria bacterium
CGGGAGGGTTCCAATTGGCAACATTAATAAAAATCTTTCCATCCAAGGGAAGGTTTAATTTTTTTCTCAACACCCTTTTTTGGTTTCTGTAATCTTTAAACCTTTCAAGGTCTATTCCGCTCGGGATATAAACCAATCTTTCGGGAAAAAAGCTTTTCTCCTTCAGGAGTTTATATACACCCTCGGAAACAACCACGATGCGGTCCGCAATTCTGTATTTAAACCACTTGGAGAAAAAGGAAGGAATTCTACCACTCCTACGGACAAAAACCAATTTCGGTTTTTTCCTTAAAAGGGGAAAGGTAAACCGTATAAAGTCAACGGCATGAGGGGAATTTCCCACAACTATGTCGTAACCGTTTTCCTCTATTATCCTCTTTAACCTCCACCAATTTCGGGGGTCAAATCTGCTTTTACTTCCTTTGTGGTCTTCAAAAAAGTGAATTCTCACGGGGTAGGGTTTTAACCTCTCCACCATTTCGGTATATTGGAAGGCGAGGGCTATGCCTACCTCTATACCTAACCTCGCCAACTCGCGGGTTGTCAAATACACTTGCTCTTTTGTTCCTCCCCATCCTACCCCGTCTACAACCTGAAGAACCTTAAAGGTCATTATTTCTTTATTTCATACTCGGGTTGGTAACCTATCACATGTTCCTTTAGGATTTTCAACTTTGTTGTTCCTTCACACTTTAGAACGACATAGTTTTCCTCTATTTTGTCTATCGTTCCCACTATACCGGCGGAGGTTATTACCTTATCTCCAACTTTGAGGTTTTGTAAAAACCTCTGATGCTCTTGGCGTCTCTTCCTTTCGGGTCTAATCAAAAGGAAGTAAAAGAGGGCTATAAAAATGGCAAAAAACAAAAGATTGGTTATTAAAAATCCGACTCCTCCACCTTGCATGGTAACACCCCTATTATTTCAAACGCTCCGCGACAAACATAGTAATATCTCTCATACGGTTGGAGTAACCCCATTCGTTGTCATACCACGCAACGACATGAGCCATATTTCCGCCCACCACTTTGGTTAAAAGTCCGTCAAAGATAGACGAGTAAGGGTTTCCTACAATGTCTTGGGAAACTATGGGGTCTTCGGTATATTGAAGAATTCCCTTAAGCTCCCCTTCGGAGGCTTCCTTCATAACTTTGTTTATCTCTTCCGCGGAGGTTTCCTTTTCCAAAAGAACGACCAAATCTATCATTGAACCGTCGGGAACGGGAACCCTTCTGGCTTCCGCTTCCAATTTTCCTTTCAAGGAAGGAATAACCTCTCCCGTAGCCTTTGCCGCGCCGGTGGTGGTGGGAATGATGTTTATTGCGGCAGCTCTAGCCCTTCTCAAATCTTTGTGAGTGCCGTCCAGAAGCCTTTGGTCCATAGTGTAAGCGTGGGTGGTGGTCATCACCCCTTTAACAATTCCAAACCTCTCGTTTAACACCTTTGCAACGGGTGCCAAACAGTTTGTAGTGCAGGAAGCGTTGGATATTATGTTGTCGTTGGCGGGGTCATACTGCTCGTGGTTTACACCCAAAACAATCGTTTTATCTACCTTTTTACCGGGTGCGGAAATAATTACCTTCTTTGCTCCCGCTTTTAGGTGTTTACCCGCCCCTTCGCGGTCTCTAAACTTTCCGGTGCATTCTAAGACTATATCAACTCCCAAATCCTTCCAAGGTAGTTTTTCGGGGTCCGCTTCGCTGAAAACCTTTATTTCCCTACCGTCTATAACCAGTGTGTTTTCGTCTTTTACCGACACCTCGCCCTCGTATATACCGTGAACGGAGTCGTATTTAAAAAGATGGGCGCTATTACGAACGCCCGCCAAATCGTTTATCGCAACTATTTCAATCTCATTTAAAATGGAAGGGTCCACACAATTTGCAAAAACCACTTTAGGAGAACCCTTTAAAGCCTCAAAGAAAGCCCTTAAAGTTCCCCTTCCTATTCTACCGAAGCCGTTAATGGCAACTTTTATAGCCATAGAGCTTTAATTGTAGCCACTAATTACCTATACCCTTATTTTGTTTATGCAAAATCTCCTTTTGTTGGTAAACTACGGAGGTCCAACCCTCGGAAGGGAAAAGGAATACCTGAAACGGCTCTTTTCAGACGAGGTTCTCTTTCCCTTTCCCAAACCTTTAAGGGTGTTTCTCGGAAATTTAATTGCCACCATAAGGTGGAGGGAAACCAGAGAGATACTCACCTCCATAGGTGGAAAAAGTCCCCTTTTGGAGCAAACCCTTTGGCAGGCTAAGGCTTTGGCTAAACTGCTCAAAGGATGGAATGTAAAAGTGGCAATGCGATATTCCCACCCACTTTTGGAGGAAACTCTTAAAAACCTTAAGGAGGTTTACCGTTTGGTAATTTTTCCCCTCTTTCCCCATTACTCGTTTGCCACCTATCTTACCGTGGAGAAGGTTGTAAAAAGACTATATCCCAACGCGGTTTTTACCCAGCCTTTTTATAACTGCGAAGGTTTTATAAAGGGTTGGATCTTACAAATAGAGGAAACATTAAAGGAAAAGAAACTATCTTCTCCCTATTTGCTCTTTTCCGCCCACAGTTTGCCACTCTATTTGGTAAAGAAATACCGCGACCCCTACCCTTCGCAGGTTGAGGAAAGTGCAAAACTAATCGCCCAGAGTTTGTCCCTTTCCTTTAAAGTTTCCTACCAAAGCGGGGTGGGACTCCTAAAGTGGCTTTCACCCTCAACGGAGGAGGCTATAAAAGAACTTGCCTCCAAAGGTGTTAGGGAGTTGGTTGTAGTCCCTATCAGTTTTACCGCGGAAAACAGCGAAACCTTGCAGGAGATAGACCAAAACTACCAAGAGTTGGCAAAATCTCTCGGAATAAAACACTTCGTTAGGGTTAAAATCCCCTACGACCACCCTTTGTGGATTGAGTGTTTTAAAGAGAACTTTTTAAAGGCTTTAAACTAAAAGAGTTCCCTCACGAGGTTTTCAAAAACTCTTCCCCTCTCTTCGTAAGACTTAAATTGGTCAAAAGAGGCGCTGGCGGGGGAAAAGAGGAGAATATCCCCTTTTGTCACCTTGGTTTTAGCCAACTTTAAAGCTTCCTCCAAAGTCTCCACCCTTTCGGTGGGAACGCAGTCTTTAAAGGTTTCAACTAACTTGTTCCCGTTTTCGCCGTAGGCGATAGCCACTTTTACTTTCCTTTTAAAAAGCCCCCGAAGGGGGGTAAAATCCGCTCCCTTATCCTTACCCCCGAAAATTAAAACCACCCTTCTGTCAAAGGATTGAAGGGCTGACCTTAAGGCGTTAGGGGTTGTGGACTTGCTGTCGTTGTAAACTTCAACACCTTTAAAATTCCCCAAATATTGCAACCGGTAGGGTAGACCCCTAAACTCGTATAAGACCTCCCTTATCACCTTTGCGGGAACTCCAAAAATTCTTCCGACCGCGCCCGCAACCGCGGAATTCCAAGCGTTGTGAATACCCTTTATTTTCAGTTTCTTCCACTCAAACAGTTTCTCTCCTTCAAAATAAACCCACCCGTCGGGTTTTATATCAATGTCCCCACCTTTGCGGAAAAAGAGCTTTTTGGCACGGGAAGGGGTTTGTTTAACCTCTTCTTGCCACCCGTTGAGGAGCAAAATGTCGCCCTCCCTTTGCCGTGAAAAAATGTTGTATTTACCCCTTAAGTAGTCTTCCAAATTTTTGTGCCAATCCAAGTGGTCGGGTGCGAAATTGAGAAAAACCCCCACCGAGGGGCGGAAAGTTTTCAAGGTGTAACCTTGAAAGGAAGAAACCTCCAAGACCGCGATACCCGATGGGGTTTGGGAAACTATTTCGCTGAAAGGTCTTCCGATGTTTCCACCTTCGTAGACCCCCGAAAGGTAACCCTTTAAAATCAGATAAACTAAACGGGTTGTGGTAGATTTCCCGTCCGTTCCCGTTATCGCCACCACGCTTCCCTTCCAAAATCGGTAGGCAAGTTCCGTCTCCCCGATGAGTTCTTTATCCCGCGATAGTTCAAAAACGGGGTGGAAAGGGGGAATTCCGGGAGAAACCACCACGGTAGAAACATTTTTTAGATAACTTTGCCAGTTGGGAGTTTTATCGTCCACCAAGAGGTGGGGAATATTTTTTGACTTCAAAAGTTTAGAGGCGGATTTTCCGCTTTTGCCCTTTCCGAAAACGAGATACATAAGGGGGAAAATTAACGACCGAAACCTTTTTGTCTTAATTTGGTCAAAACCCTACTTATGTTACTGTCGGGAGAATAGGTAGGCGGAGAC
>QOAS01000089.1 GCA_003972855.1 Gammaproteobacteria bacterium
AAAATTTGAAACTTAGAAACCGTCCGTTCAAACCTTTTCCTTTCTTTCCTTAGTAAGGTGCGGAATTTTCAAAGTCCCTTATCCCGCATTTAGCGGGCATTGTTGCAACCCTTGCTTCGCAAACCCGCATGGTTTCTAAGTTTCAAATTTTAAAAACCTCACAAATAGTTATATATATCGCTCTGACCCGCACCGCTCTAAGGGATGCACGATAACCCTACTCCCATGCGGGTCCGGAAAAACTTGACACCCTTCGGTTGCCAAGGAGCCAAACCCTATTTTTAGTTTAACCATATACCACAAAAGGTGGGTTAAGTCAAGCCCTAAAAACCTCTTTATGTTGACATTAATAAAACACAAAACATGAAACTTGACAAAGATCTTGTGCCATTGTTTGGTAAATTTAATAAAATTTGTAACTATTTTTGGAAATTTTTTAAAGTTACTCTCCCAAAGTATGTGGACTAATTTCAGGAAACCTATAAGAGATTTTGTAATTTTTAATAACAATATCGGTTTTCGTAGAAAATATTACCAAGAAGGGGTTAAATGAAAATTTTTCAAACAAAAATCGTAACAGGTTTTGCACTTTTGTGACCATTTGAGGATTTTTTTACGGCAAAATATTTTTGAAACCCCCGAAGTGGCGAAAGGGTAAAATTATTTGACACCAAAGTGTGGATAATTGAAATCATAAAGCAAATAAAATTTTAGAAGTTAAGCTTAAACACCTTCAACCCGTAAACGGTAAACATTACCCCTTTGAAGCCCATTTCGTTCACTCCGACCGAAAGGGAAATCTGGCGGTTATGGCGGTTTTCTTCAAATTGGGAAAGAAAAACCCCTATTTGGAAAAGATTTTGCACTATACCCCAACCCGCGTAGGGGAGGAAAAGGTTTTTAACCTCAAAGGTTAATCCTTCCTTGCTACTCCTTTGAAAATGTCTCAAGGACAACTCAAAAGGTTTGAGGAGATTTTCGGCGTTCCCAACAACCGCCCCGTGCAACCGCTAAATGCGAGAAAAGTCCTAAAATAGTTCAAATGAAAGACAAATTCCTACTCCTCTTGCAGGTTTTGACCTTTGTAGATTTCCTCCTTTGGTTGGTAAATCAGCAAACCGCCCTCTTTTTGCTTATCTTTTTCCTCCTTCCGCTTTGGAGCGTGTGGATAGCGCTTACCTACCGGTAGCAAATTCCTTGCAATACCCCTTTACGGGACAAATTTCGCATTTGGGCTTTTTGGGGTCGCAAATGGTTTGTCCAAATCCCACCAAGAGGTAATTTACCTCCTTCCAAAGCCTTTTGGGGGTTATCTCCTTTAACCTTATTTCCGTCTCCAAAGGGGTTTTTGTATTAACCAACCCCAAAAGGTTGGCTATTCGGTGAACATGGGTGTCCACCGCAATGGTGTCCTCTCCGTAAACGTGCAACAAAAGTATGTTGGCAATTTTCCTACCCACCCCGGGGAATTGGGTAAGTTCCTTCAAACTCCTCGGGAGTTTTCCGTTAAACTCTTTAACCAACTTTTGGGTTGCCTGTTTTAAATATTTAGCCTTTTGGCGGTAAAGACCTATTCCCTTTATGGTTTCTTCTATTTCCCCGAGGGGTGCTTTTACCAAATCCTCTGCGGTCGGATACTTTTCAAAAAGCTTCCTACATACGGGAATTGTTTTTTCGTCTCTACTTCGGGCGGAGAGTATCCCGCAAACCAAAGCCCTGTAGTGGTCCCCGTTTTGAATTTCTATCATACCGTCCACGGGAGGCTTAAGCTCGGGAACAACCTTTCGGAGGGTTTCTATTATCCTCTCAACCTTTTGGGAGGCGGTCATAAGAAAAATTAACCTCCGTTTTTGTTAGTTTTTACAAACTTTTCCTCATAAAGTTTTATCAAGGTTATAAATAGGGCAAAAATGGTGGGTCCCAAGAATATTCCCGTAAAACCGAAGGTGAAAATCCCCCCCATTACCGAGAAGAAAAGCACTATGTAGGGAAGTTCTATTTTTTCCTTCATAACGAGGGGTCTTACGAAGTTGTCTATTGAAGATATAACAAAAATGCCGACCCCTAAACCTACCAAACCCTTTATTAGGTCTACGAAAAATAGTTCGTAAATCGCAATGGGAAACCAAATGTAACCCGAACCGAAGGGGGGAATAAAGGCGGAGAGGGCGGTCAAAGTAGCCCATAGGAAAGGGTAGGGAATTTCGTAGTAGAGATAAACCGCAAAGGCTACCAAAGCCTGAACCACCGCCGTTCCCGCGGTTCCGTAAATTACCGCTGTAACCGCATTGTAAAGGGTTGAAAGAATCTCCTCTTTATCTTTTTCCTCCAGAGGTATGAGGTTTTTTGCATGGTTAAGGGCTTTCCTCCCTTGGTATAGGGCGAAAAAGAGGGTTATGAGGTAGACGAAAATTCCGAGTATTGCGGAGCCTACCCAAAAGACCGCGGACTTGGTAAAGTGGGTAAAGAAGAGGGATACATTGGTGTAGGTTTTGGTCAAAAGTCCCTTTAGATTTTCTTCCTTTAAAATTTCTCCCAAAAAGGGATAATGCTCTTGAAATTTGTAGAGGTAGATGTATAGCCACCCCCTTAGGTCTTCCACCAAAAGTTGCAATTTTCCACTTTGGTAGTATTGATTTAAATACTGAATCAACTTGGTGAGTTCCTGCCCGAATATTACCAGTGCAACCGCCGAAGGGACTATTACAACCGCAAAAACCGTTATGAGACTAAAAAAGGTTGCAACTAAAGTTGAACGAAACAGTTTTTCAAAAAAACTTTGTAGGGGATAGAAAACAACCGCGGAGATTAAAGCGAGGGTTACCGGTTTCCAAAAAGGTAGAAGCATATACAAAACCAAAAGGGTTGTCGCGATTATAAGCCCTATAAAGGAGAAAACAAAAAATCTTTTCCTAAAGTTTTCCATAGAAATTAAATTCTCAAAGGGTAAAAGCCTTTAGATAAGTTACAATTGCAACCAACAAGGCGAAATAGCCCACAACCTTTTTAACCGCATCTTTTGAGATTCTTTGGGAAAGCAGATTCCCTATGTAGGAACCCGCAAAGGCGGAAACAAAGAGGGGCAAAGCAAGGGAATAGGAAAAATACCCCAATGCCCAGTAGGTTATCCACCCCGAAAGGGAAGAGAGTAAAACCATAGCCGAACTTACCGAGGTAACTACAAAAGGGTCAAAACCCAAGATTATTAGGAGGGGGTTGGCTATAATTCCACCGCCGATTCCCAACATTCCCCCTATAAATCCCGCAAAGGCTCCCAAAAGAATGCCCACTTTGATAAATCCCGATTTGGTAACCCCGCTCACGCGGGCTTTGGGTTTTAAAAAGAGAACTCCCAAGGCGGATATAAAAACAAAACTTGCCAAAAGTAACAGTTGAACCTTTTCGGGCAGATAAAAGGAAAACTTTGCCCCTAAAGGGGCGAATAGAAAGGCGGAAACCACCAAAGGCAAAGCAAGGGAAAGTCTTATATTCCTCCGTCTCTTGTAAACCGAAAGGGACATAACCGAGATGTTTATCCAAAGGGCGGTGGATTTGGCAAAGGGCAGACTCGCACCGAGGAATATAAGCAAAGGAACGATAATAGTGGCTATTCCTATACCGGTAATACCACCTACTACAGAAAAGAAAAAGGTAACGAGAACCAAAGCGAGCTGTTTTGAAAGTGACAAATCCATAAAGGGTTAAACTTTAAGACAAAACCTTAAAGGGAAACGAATTGTTTTAAAAACCTAATGTCGTTTTCGTAAAAGAGTTTTATGTTGTCTATGCGGTATTTTAACATCGCAAAGCGGTCTACCCCCAAGCCGAAGGCAAACCCTCTATATTTTTCCGTATCTATACCACAGGCGGAAAGAACATTGGGATGAACCATACCCGCACCGAGAACTTCCAGCCAACCCGTTCCTTTGCAAACCCTACAACCTTTTCCCGAACATATAACGCAACCTATATCAACCTCTGCACTGGGTTCGGTAAAGGGAAAGTATGAAGGTCTAAACCTAACAGGGACATCTTTTTCAAAGAATTTCCTAAGAAACTCCTTTAGGACAAAAACCATATTTGCGAAGCTTACATTTTCGTTTACAACCAAACCCTCCACTTGGAAAAACATCGGCGAGTGGGTGGGGTCGTCGTCTCTGCGGTAAACCCTTCCGGGGGCAATTATTTGAACGGG
>QOAS01000075.1 GCA_003972855.1 Gammaproteobacteria bacterium
CGCCTGTAGTGGTAGCTACTCCCTCTTGGAGTGGCTACTGCCCAAAGTCAAGCCTCGCGCCTTCAGTGCGGGGTGGTTGATTTAGTAAAAAATCACTCACCCTTTGCAAAAGTTTAGATGAGTATATTAAAGAGAAAGTGATTTAAAAACCAAATTTTTAGAATTATCTTTTGAAGAAAAGATTAGAACATAAATTCCCTCAACCTCTCCACCGCTCTTTCAACTCCCTCAACATTAGTCCCCCCACCCTGAGCCATATCGGGACGACCGCCACCGCCACCGCCGATTTCCTTACCGATTTCCTTAATCAACTTACCCGCATTGAGCTTATCTTTATCCGCAATTTCCTTGGTTATAGCCAACACCGTTTGGAGTTTTTTGCCCTGTTTGTTTACTAAAAAGACCACCGCCGGTTTGTGTTTCTGCCTTAGCACATCTGCGAGGTTTCTAAGTTCCTCCATAGGGATACCTTCAAAAGTTCCCCAAACGAGGTTTATATCACCTACGGGTTCAACATTTATAGCCTTATCCAACTGCTGTTTTAAAAGTTCCTGTTTCAACCTTTGGAGTTCTTTTTCTTTTTCCTTTAGCTCCTCTTGTAGTTTTTCTATTTTTTGGACCACCTCTTCGGGTTTGGAAACCAATTTTTCGGAAACCTCTTTGAGGGTTTTAAAGGTTTTTTGGGCTTCCCTAACGGCGGGCATACCCGCCTTGGCTATTACCCTTCTAACCCCCGCACCCACCGAGGATTGGGAAATTATTTTGAAAAATCCTATATCTCCCGTTCTCTTAACGTGAGTTCCACCGCAAAGTTCCTTGGAAAATTCGGGAATTTCTATAACCCTAACAATGTCGCCGTATTTTTCCTCAAAGATAGCCATAGCACCGCTTTTGACCGCCTCCTCGTAGGGCATTACCTTGCATATAACCTCTTTGTTTGCCTGAATTTCCCTGTTAATAAGTTCTTCAATCTTTTCTATGTCTTCGTCGGTTAGGGGTTCAAAGTGGGTAAAGTCAAACCTCAAATATTCGGGGTGAACTAAAGAACCAGCCTGTCTAACATGGTCTCCTAAAACATTTCTCAACGCGGAATGGAGCAAGTGGGTTGCGGTGTGGTGGCGGGCGGTTGCTTCCCTTCTCTCTTTATCCACCTTTGCCTTAACCTTTTCCCCTACGGTTAGTTTTCCTTTTACGACCCTTCCTTTGGCTGCGATTACACCTTCGGTGGGTTTTTGGGTATCTTCAACTTTAAAGAGTCCGTTGGAAGTCTCTATAACCCCTTGGTCTCCAACCTGTCCTCCCCCTTCGGGGTAGAAGGGTGTTTTCTCCAAAATGACCTCTCCTTCTTCTCCCTCGTTTAGGGTTTCTACCAATTTATCCCCCTTTACGAGGGCTTTTATTTTTGTTTCCACCTCAAGGGTTGTGTAACCTACGAACTCCGATGTGAGACCTTTTTCTTTAGCCTCTACATATACGGGTTTTACCTTTTTGGTTTCAACCTTAAAGTGTTTTCTCGCCTCTTCCCTTTGTCTGTTTAGTTCCTCTTCAAATTCTTTGTAGTCTATTTTTAGTCCTTGTTCCTTAGCTATTTCCTCTATGAGGTCTACGGGAAAGCCGTAGGTGTCGTAAATCTTGAAAACTTCCTTACCGCTTAGGTATTCCCTTCCCTCTTTTTTAGCCCTCTCTACGGCTTTTTCTACCAACTGGATACCCGCCTTTAGGGTTCTTAAAAATCTCTCCTCCTCCGAACGGACTATTCCCTTTATAAACTCCCTTTGGAGCTGGAGTTCGGGATATGCGGACTTCATTAGGTCTATAACCAAATCTATACCCTCGTGGAGGAAGGGTTTTTCTACACCCAATTTGTAGCCGTATCTTAGCGCCCTACGGAGGATTTTCCTTATCACATATCCCCTACCTTCGTTGGAGGGTAAAACCCCGTCGCCTATTGCAAAGGTCAAAGCCCTAAGGTGGTCCGCTATAACTCTTAACGCCACATCGGTTTTAAAGTCTTCTCCGTATTTTACACCCGCAAGGTTTTCTCCGAACTCTATTAAAGGAAATATGTTGTCTATCTCGTAGTTGGTTCTTGTTCCCTGCAAAACGGAGGCTATACGCTCAAGCCCCATTCCCGTGTCTATGTTCTTTTTGGGTAAGGGAGTGAGGTTACCCCTTTCGTCACGGTTAAATTCCATAAATACCAAGTTCCAAATTTCCAAAAGCCTTTCGTCGCCTTCGTATTTTTCTCCTCGGTCGTAGTAGATTTCGGAGGAATACCCGCAGGGTCCCGTATCTCCCATAGCCCAAAAGTTGTCCTCGTCGCCGAGCTTTAAAATCCTCTCTTCGGGAACGCCTATAATATCCCTCCAAATTTTGTAGGCTTCTTCGTCCTTTTCGTGGACGGAAACGAAAAGTTTTTCCTTAGGTAGTTTCAGGTATTCGGTAACAAATTCCCACGCAAACTCTATGGCTTCCTTTTTAAAGTAATCTCCAAAGGAGAAGTTTCCTAACATTTCAAAAAAGGTGTGGTGGCGCGAAGTATACCCAACCTGCTCAAGGTCGTTGTGCTTTCCGCTAACCCTCAAACACTTTTGGCAAGAGGTAGCCCGCGGAGCGGGGGGGGTTTCTTTACCTAAAAAATACTTTTTAAAGGGAACCATTCCGGCGTTTACGAAAAGTAGGGTGGGGTCATCTTCGGGAATTAGGGGAAAGGATTTAAACCTTTTGTGGTTTTTCTTTTCAAAATATGACAAAAATAGTTCCCTAATTTCGTCAACCTTAAAAGTCATAAGAAATGAATTCTAAAATCGCCAAAGGGGAAAGGAGTTTAGAAACCTCTTAAGGTTTCCTCTATAGCCCACTTAAGGGTGTCCAAAACGTGGTCTATTTCGTTTATCTCAATAACGAGGGGCATCATTAAAACCATTACATCCCCAAGGGGTCTCAAAAATACTCCCCTTTCCCTTGCCTTGTAGGCAACCTTAAAACCTATCCTATCCCCGTAGGGGAAAGGCTTTCCGTCTCTCCTCCTTAGTTCTATACCCACCATAAAACCGAGTCTTCTAATATCGTAAACCCAAGGGAGGTCTTTAAACTCCTCAAGGCGTTTCGCCAAATGGGAGATTTTCGGTTGCAGTTTTTCCAAGGTCTTTTCTTCCTCAAAGATGTTTAGGTTTTCTATAGCCACCGCACAGGCAAGGTTATTTCCCGTGTAGGTATGCCCGTGGTAAAAGTGTTTTGCCTCTCCGAATTCTCCCAAAAAGGCGTTAAACACTTCCTCGGTGGTGAGCGTTACCGCCAAGGGTAGATATCCGCCCGTTATACCCTTACCGAGGGTCATAAAGTCGGGACAAACTTTTTCTTGCTCTACATAAAAGAGCGTTCCGGTTCTGCCGAAGCCCGTTGCCACTTCGTCCACTATAAAGAGGACTCCAAACTCCTTGGAGAGTTCTTCCACGCCTTTTAAGAACCCTTTGGGGTAAGGGAGCATTCCCGCCGCCGCTTGAATTCCGCTTTCTAAGATAATCCCTATAACCTCTTTGTGGTGTTTTTCCAAAATTCCCCTAAGTTGTTTTAAAAGGTCTTCTTTACATTCCTCGCAAAGTTCTCCATATTTTTCCTTGCAATACCAGTAGGGAGAGGGGAGTTTAAAAGTCTTAAACAAAAGTGGTCTATACGCATCGTGAAATATCTCTATACCGCCAACAGAAACCGCCCCTATGGTGTCTCCGTGATAGGCGTTGGAAAGGGTTATAAAGTATTTCCTATCCCTTTCCCCTTTGTTGTAAAAGTAGTGGTAAGCCATTTTTAGGGCTATTTCGTTTGCCTCCGCTCCATCTTCGGAATAAAAGACCTTTGTCAAACAAGGGGGGGTAATTTCTACCAACCTCTTTGCGAGGATTATAGAGGGAATATTGGAACTTCCCAAGGTGGTGGTATGGGCTACCTTACAGAGTTGTTTTATTAAGGCGTTGTTCAACCTCGGGTGGTTGTGTCCGTGAACGTTACACCAAAGGGAGGAAATGGCATCTATGTATTTTCTCCCGTAAATGTCGTATAGGTAAACCCCTTCACCCCTCTCAAATATTAAGTTGTCTTCCTCTCGGTAAACCTTCATTTGGGTGAAGGGGTGCCAAAAGTATTCTTTATCCCACTTGATAAGTTCCTCACGGGAAAATTC
>QOAS01000056.1 GCA_003972855.1 Gammaproteobacteria bacterium
CAAAAATCTTTAAGCAAGCTTCTATAAGCAGGTGCGATTATCTTTTAATAAAAAACGAAGAGATTCTCTTTATAGAAGTTACTAAATTCAAAGGAAAAGATTTATCAAATCCCCAAAAATACTCTAAGGAAGTTATAGAGAATGTTAAAAAAATGTGGGGAAGCTTGACGGTTTTCGCTTGGTATGTAAGTAATACAAAGTTTCTGGAAGAGGTGGAAGGAAAAAGAAGAATTTACATTTTATTGATAGAAAAGTTTGAGGATAGATATTCAAGAATAGTTTCCAACATGCTAAAAATCCTAAAGCGATACAAAAATGGGGGATTTGATGACATTGCCTTTAAACGAAAATAATTCCTCATTGAAAATCGGGATTTTATCCCCCAAATTTAGTTGTTAATGTTTAAAGACCGCACCGACGCGGGGAGGAAATTGGCGGAGTTCCTCAAAGAGTTCGCGGAAGGGAAAGACCCCTTGGTTTTAGCCCTTCCCCGCGGGGGTGTTCCCGTAGCCTTTGAGGTAGCCCGAGATTTGTCCGCCAAGTTTTCCATCTTACCCGTTAGGAAATTGGGAGTTCCTTCCAACCCCGAGTTGGCTTTTGGTTCTTTAGACCCCGACGGAGAGGTTTACCTAAATCCCACCGTGGTTGAAAGTTTCGGTCTTACCCCCGAGGTTATAGAAGAGGTAAAGGAAAGGGAACTTATGGAGTTAAACCGAAGGTTAAACCTCTACTTGGGTGGAAAACTACCCGACCTAAGCGATAGGGAAGTTTTTATTATTGACGACGGTTTTGCCACCGGTTATACCGCCTTGGCGGGTTGCGGATTTGTTTCAAAAAGAAACCCTTACAGGGTGGTTTTGGCTTCTCCCGTTGCCTCCGAAAGTGCGGTGGTTACCCTTAGGGAAAACTGCAATGGTGAGGTTGCGGTATTGGAAATTCCCCCCTCCTTCTTTGCGGTGGGTATGTTTTACGAAGATTTTCACCAGCTTAGCGACGAGGAAGTTTTAAACTACAAAAGGTTGGCAAAAAAAATGGGAATATGGGAAGGGGGTTAAACCTCTTCCTTCCACTCTTTGGGAACTCCGAAGTTATCCCTTATGTGTCCCTCACCGAGGATTATGTATTTGGGAATGGTTAAATCTTCCAATCCCATGGGACCCCTTACGTGAATTTTATCGGTGGAAATACCCATTTCCGCACCCAAACCGAACTCGTTTCCGTCGGTAAAGCGGGTAGAGGCGTTGGCGTAAACCGCGGCGCTGTCTACCGTTTCCAAAAACTTTTTAACGTTGGAATAGTTTTCGCTGATTATTCCGTCCGAATGCTTAGAACCATATTTCTCTATAAAGGCTATAGCCTCGTCAAGGCTATCAACAATTTTGACCGCCAAAATGAGGTCTAAAAATTCCTCGTAATAGTCCTCTTCGGTGGCGGGTTTTACCACCGCGTTTTCGGGAAGTTTCGCACCTTTTAAGATTTCCATAGCCCTTTCGTCCACCCTCAATTCCACCCCCGCTTTTGCCAAGAAGTAAGCCATTTTCGGTAAAAACTCGGGGGCTATATCTTTGTGAACCAATAGGTTTTCTATCGCGTTGCACACCGAAGGTCTTTGAACTTTGGCGTTAAAGACTATGTCATACGCCTTTTCCAAATCCGCGTATTTATCAACAAACAGCGTGCAAACACCTTTGTAGTGCTTTATTACGGGAATTTTGGCATTTTCCGAGACAGCCCTTATTAAACTTTCACCCCCACGGGGAATGGCAACGTCTATAAGTCCCTCCATTTTGAGTAGTTCCCAAACCAAACGCCTATCGGGGTTGTCTATGAATTGAATTGCCTCTTCGGGAAAACCGGTTTCCCTTGCGGATTCTCTCAAAATTTCCACCAAAATTTTATTGGAATTTAAAGCCTCCTTACCACCCCTTAGGATTATGGCGTTGGAGGTTTTCATACACAGCGACGCCGCTTCAACCGTAACGTTGGGTCGGCTTTCGTAAATAATCAAGATAACCCCTAAGGGAACCCTCATTTTTCCGATTTTTAACCCGTCGGGGCGAGTCCACATTTTGTCTATTTTTCCAACGGGGTCTTCCAAATTAGCCACATCTTTGAGAACCTTTATCATTCCGTCTATTCTCTTGTCGTTGAGCAAGAGCCTATCTATCACCGCTTTGGAAAGTCCCATTTCCTTTGCGGTTTCAATGTCCTTTTGGTTTGCCTCCTTTATCTCCTCCCTCCGTTGGTCTATAAGTTCGGCCGCCCTTAGGAGGGTTTTATTTTTAACTTCCGTAGTGGTGTTTATAAGTTCCCTTAAGGTGGAGCGGGCTTTTAAAACCTTCCCTTTGAGGTATTCCTTTAGCTCCTTTTCAAGCTCCGCCATTGTAATTAAATTACTAAATTATGGAGCTTAAAATTGTTAATTACTATACATCCGCACTGCAAAGACAAATTATGTTACGGCTTCAAACCGTTTTGATAAAAGAGGTTTTAAATTTCAATACCCGTCTTTCTTTGGAAATGATAAATCAAATCTCTCAAAGCATTCCTTCCAACAATCCTTCCAATACCGGTTTACTTATTGACCTAAGGGTTTAATACCTATCCCCTCTGTTTTACCCTCTTTTTTATGGATTTGGTAATTATAGGGTGCGGTAGTGCGGGAGTTTCCGCGGCAAAAGAGGCTCTCAAGTATACAAAAAATGTTTTATGCGTAGACCGTTCCCCCGAATGGATAGGTGGAGTCTGTTTAAACAAAGGTTGCGTTCCCACCAAACACCTCCGAGAGGGAGCCTATTTATTAGACAAGATAGCCTTCTCGGGGAGTTATGGTTTTTTCCCTTTATCACCCTCTTTAAACCTCAAAAGTGCAATAGAAGGGGCTAAGACTAAAGTCATAAAACCGACAAGGGAGGGTATTTACAAATTCCTCCGCTCAAAGGGGGTTAAATTCCTCTTTTCCCAAGAGGTGGAGTTTTTAAATCCCAACACCCTAAGGGTTGGAGAAAAAACTGTTACCTCTAAATATTTCCTCGTAGCCACCGGTTCCTCCCCTTCGTCGGTAGGCGGTATTTCCGCGGACGGGGAGTTTATCTTTGATACCGACACCTTTTGGGAGATAGAAAAAACTCCCAAAAAGGTTGTTATCGTCGGAGGGGGAGTTTCCGGCGTTGAATTCGCCTATATACTTTCCCGCTACGGGGCTGAAGAGATACACCTTATAGAGATAGGTAAAACCCTTTTACCTACGGTGGAAAACCTTTCCTCCGACATCGTAAGGAGGTTGGAAAGAGCCCTAAAAGGGTTGAAAATAAAGGTGCATATCCAAACCGCGGTTGAGGATATAGACAAAAACACCCGAAGGGTAAAACTAACGAGCGGAGAACTTTTGGAGGATATAGACGCGGTTATCCTTACGGTGGGAAGAAAGCCCAATACCTACTCCCTCGGTTTGGAGAGAATAGGGGTTTCCCTCACCCAAAAGGGACACATTGAGGTAAACGAAAAATATCAAACCTCGGTTGAAAACATATACGCGGTGGGCGATGTTATAGAAACCCCCGCTTTGGCACATGTAGCTTCCCACGAGGCTAAATTGGCGGTGAGAAACATATTTGAAAACTCCTCCAAAAGGTTGGATTACACCTCGGTTCCCTCGGTGGTTTACTCGGTATACGAAATAGGCTCTTTCGGTTTTGGGGAAAAACAGCTCAAAACCCAAGGGGTGGAATATAAAACCTCCACCGTCACCTTTAGGGCGGTGGCAAAAGCTATTTCCGAAGGTGAGGAAGGACTTATAAAGGTATTCCACACCCCCGAAGGACAAATTTTGGGAGCAAACATTTTGAGTAAGAAACACACCGATTCCATCTTGCACCTTCTACTTCTCGCCAAGAAGGGGGGGTTAAGTGTAAACGAATTGAGGGAAATAGTATGGGCTCACCCGACTATTGAGGAGGTTTTGGAGTTGCTTTAGTCCTTTTTCAAACCTATTTATAACATAATAACAATGTTAGTAAACATAATACGCTGGGTGAGAAAATAAAATAAAAATAGGTATGGGACGCTAAGGAAATAATAGAATACTACACCCAATTGTTTGAAGCTTTTATTATAGCAAAAGGCTTATACAAGGCTAAAAGGGGAAGGAAACCTAAACTAACCGATGCTC
>QOAS01000152.1 GCA_003972855.1 Gammaproteobacteria bacterium
GGGAAAAAGGGTTTGAGGGTGTAAAAAATGTAAGGGTTGGCAAAGTTGTTTTATTGGAAGCCCAAAGTGAGGAGCAGGTTCACGAAATAGCCAAAAAGATATTGGTGAACGACCTCATAGAGGACTACACCGTTGAAAGGGCTTAAGTAATGAAGGGAAACCTAAAGAGTTTTCTTAAATTCTTTCAAACCCTTTTGGGGTGGCTTTTTACCGCCTACATAGTCTATCTCTTTTTCCTATACCTTTGGTCTACTTTTGAGTATATATTTCCGAAAGCCTCTTTTGTGGTGTCGCTTTTGATAACCGCAATGGTGGTCGGATATTTGGGATGGAAATACATCCCCTCGGGGGCAAAAAGGTAAATGCTCGTGCTGATAAAGGTCGGTTCAAATCTACTGAAAACACCCGAAGGGGATATAGACCTCGCCTTTATCTCTTCCTTAGCGGAGAGGATAAAGAGACTCCGCCAAAGGGGATACAAGTTTGTAATAGTCTCCTCGGGGGCGGTTTTGGCGGGTATAAAGAAACTCGGTTTTAAAGGGAAACCCAAAACTTTGACCGATAAACAGGCTTTGGCATCGGTCGGACAGGCTTATTTGATGCACCTTTACGATACTTTGTTCGGAAACTACGGGCTTAAAGTGAGCCAAGTCCTCCTAAATGCGGACATATTTAAAGACCGCAGGCGGTATGAAAATGCCAAAAATACCTTTTCCCGCCTTATCAGGTGGGGAATAATACCCATAGTTAACGAAAACGACACTGTGGCGGTTGAAGAACTGATTTTCGGCGACAACGACTTTTTAACCGCGTATTTGTCGGTAATGCTAAACCCGAAGTTTGTAATTATCATGTCCACCGCGGGAGGGCTATATACCGGCGACCCCCAAAGGGAGAACGCAAAGCTTATAAAGGAAGTCTCCTCCATCGGTGAGGTATTGAAATACGCCAAAGCCACTCGGAGCGAATACGGTTCGGGTGGAATGAAGTCCAAATTAGAGGCGGCGAAGATAATTCACTCCCTCGGTATCCCTTTGGCGATAGTGGGAAAGCAAACCCCTTTGGAGGACATTTTAGAAGGAAAACCCTTTGAGGGAACGCTGATAAAACCTTCCCCCAAACCCGTTAGGGGGAAAAAGAAACTTATCGCCTACATAGAGCAACCGAAGGGAATAATTTACACCGACGAAGGTGCAAAAGAAGCCCTAATGCGGGGAAAAAGCCTTTTGGCGGTTGGAATAAAGGCGGTGGAGGGAAACTTTGAAAGGGGGGAAACGGTCAGCGTGGCAACCGATAGAGGGGAAATTTTTGCCAAAGGTAAGGTAAATTTCTCTTCGGAGGAACTGAAAAAGGTAATCGGCAAAACCACCGCGGAAATTAAAAAACTTTTTCCCGACCGCCCGCCGGAGGTTATCCACAGGGATAATTTAATCCTTTGGTGAGGTTTTGGATATTTTTAACCTTTGTGGTATTTCTCTTTGCGTGCCAACCGCAAAAGGTGGTGAAAGTTCCTTCCCAACTTATGGTAACCGAAACTTCGGAAAAACCTATAAGGGGCAGAATTTTTATCGGTGACCTCAAAGTGCCTTTTAGGTGTCACCCCAAAGGGGATAAATTTATTTTCCCCCTAACCTTTGTGGGTTTTATAGGATATTCGGAACACACTCTTAGGGTGGGAAAATACGAGTTCTCCTTCCCTTTGGGGCTTTGCAAAATTCTAAACCGCAGGCTTGTTTTTCCTAACTACAATGTGGAAAAAACCCCCGAGGGTTACCTAATAAAGTCCTCCAAAGGAGAAGTATTTAGCGAGGTTTATACCGACCTCCTTTGGAGGGTAAAAGAGGCACAAATTTGTGACCCCTCGGGGTGTTACGAAATTAAGTATTCCCGAAATTGGGTAGAGATTGAAGGTTGGGGCTGGAGCTTGACCTTTGAGGTTAATCCCTTTCCACCAAAAACCAGCGGATACCGTCCTCGGTATACTCCTTTAAAACTTTGAAACCGAGTTTCCTAAAAGCGGGAAGAGCTTTTTCGTGGGTATCCGCCCTTACGGGTTTTCCCGCCAATTTTTCCAAGGTTTCTATAAGCATTCTCGCCACTCCCTTTTTTCTGTATTCGGGTTTAACGTAAATGTCGTAAAGGTAGGTGTGGTTTCTTTTCCTTCGGGCATACAAAAAGCCGATGGGATTTTTCCCCTCTTTGGCTACGAGCAAAAAGGAGTTGGGAGTGGCTCGGTAATTTTTGTAGTAGTTTATCGCATCGTAGCGTTCTTCATAAATTTTTAATCCCCTTCGGGCATCTCCGTAAATGGCTTTAAGCATGTCTTTTAACATCGGGAAAAAGTTTTCAAAATCCTCCATTTGAAGCCATCTTTCTACACGGGGCATAATCGGTAAAAATTTCTCATAGCTTGGTTAACTTTAAGTAGCTTTTTCATAAAGAATGGTCGCTGGAAACCCCGCATTTTTAATGCGGGGAGGAAAGCGACAAAAGGATAAAAAAAACTTGCAAACTCCAAAAGTTTGTCTATAATTTAAATACCACGGCGGGTAGGTTCTTTAGAAACACAAGGGGAATAGGTAATTCCCTATTCCCCGCCCCGCAAAGGTTAAAAAGAAAAAAAAGCAATGACAAAGTTTAAAAACCTTGCGGGTTAGACAAACAAACAAAGACAAGCCCCTTGTGAGGGGACAGGCAAACAACCCGCCTGTGGTGGTAGCTACTTCCTTTTGGAGTAACTACTGCCCAAAGTCAAGCCTCGCACCTTCGGTGCGGGGTGGTTGACCAAAGAAGGAATCCCAAAATTTTTCGCCTACTAAAAGCATATCGGTGCTTTGTTTGTCTTCCTCTCCCCGAATAGAGGAAGGAAATTCCCCTTTTCCGTAAGCGAATACCATGACCGCTATCGCAAAAAGGTTCAACCTTCTTTTTCAATTAAGAGAAGAATCACCCAGCACATAGAGGGAATTAGAAAGATTAATCATGTTAATAGAATTGTGAAAAAAATATTCATTAATGCTTTAATTTTGATAGATTACCTTTTTACAAATAATTGTAAATTTTTGACAATTTTAATTCCCTAAATTTTATTTCCCAAATGGGAATTTACATTTGTAGTAAATGTGGAAGCGCTATTGAAAGCCAAGGTTTACCTCAAGGTGGTTTATGTCCATCAGGTGGTGTTCATCAATGGTATAAAATCTGTGGTGATTGTTATATAGCTCCCAAATCGGGAACAAAACCTTATCAGTGTAACAAATGTGGTGTTGTTATCTATGTAGGGAATGATTATCCAACCAGCGCTCCCTGTTCCACTGGCGGATTGCATCATTGGTTTAGGTTAGAGTAAGGAGGATTAAATATGGAAATAAGAGAAAACAATACTTTGGTAGAATTCTTAGTTGAGTTTTTTAGCGAAGAGGAAGATACATCTTTTCAAGAAGCTTTTAGAGAAATTTTTGAAAAAATACAAAGTTATAAAACTGAAATTAACAAACTTATAGAAGAAAAGGTACTTCCTATAATTTTAAACGATGAATTATTTGAATTTAAAGAACAAAAAGAAAAAATTGCAAAGTTAGAGGAAGCAAAGAAGGAGTTCTTTTTCCATTTAGAGAAATTTTGGCTTTATGAAAAACATATAGTAGCTTTTGGAGGAAGATTTAGTTCGGGAAAAAGTTCGGTTATAAACACTATTTTAGGAGTAGATAAATTATTACCTGTTGATGTTACTCCTACGACTGCAATACCTACATATTTAACAGCAGTAAAAGGTTTAGATGAGGAAAGAATAAAAAATAAATTTTTAATTATAGGTTCAGGAGGAGAGGAAAATGAAACCAAACTTTAAACTAAATTAATGAATCTGAATTATCTATTGAATTTAAGGCATAACGATATAAAAGAGTTCCCTATTCCACTAAGTTTGTTTGTAAAATACTTTGTGATTTTTCCGGAAAGTATAGAGCATTTAACAAGGATTCCTATTGATTTAAAAACAAGTTTAGAAAAGATAGTATTGGTAGATACTCCGGGATTTGATAGCGCAAGTAATATTAAAGATTTAGAATTTTCAAAAGAAACTTTAAAGAATGCTCATGTAGTCTTTTGGGTTGTTGATGTAAATGATGGAGAAATGGCTGAAGAATC
>QOAS01000003.1 GCA_003972855.1 Gammaproteobacteria bacterium
ACGAACCCTACGAGGTTCAAATTTAAAGATTTACCGTAAAAGGCGGTTAGAAAACTGCAGTTTATAGTTCCCAACTTTGCATCGCTGACTATTAAAACGGGAAGGTCAAGCTCCTTGGCAAAATCCCCGTAAGTGTAATTCCCTTTTACGGGAACGGCTAATCCTCCCGCACCCTCAACGACCAGAATATCAAAATATTCCACCTTTCGGCGGTAAATCTCCTTTAACCTTTCTATGTCTATTTTTTCACCCTCATATTTTTCCGCCACCGCGGGAGCAAGGGGTAATTTAAAGGTATAAGTTACCGTCTCTTTCAGCGGTTGGTTTAGAAGTTCGGATAAAAGTTTGGCATCTTGGGGGTAAGGATTGGCACCGGTCTCAACGGGTTTCCAATAACCAACCTTGTAGCCCAAATCTTTTAGGGAACTACATAGGAGGTAAGAGAAAAAAGTTTTACCTACACCGGTGTTGGTTGCGGTTACAAAAATGGAGAGTCCCATAAAGAAGGATTAAAGAGTAAAGGAAAGGAAACTTCTTAGTTAGCCTTTTCTTGTTTTTGTTTGTTTTTGATGTAATTGAGCAGACCACCCGCCATAAGGAGTTCGTATTGTCTGGGGGTAATATTAACGGTGGTTTCTATTTCAAAGGTTTCCCCGGAAGGTTTCTTAACGGTTACCTTTATGGGTTTGCCCTCTTTAACGCAAGCGGTGAGCTGTTCCCTTACATTTGGAATTTCAATTTCATCGTTTTGGTCAATTTTCTCGTAATCCGCAGGGTTTACGAATTCCAGAGGCAGTATTCCGAAGTTGCAGAGGTTTTGGTGGTGAATTCTGGCAAAGGATTTGGCAATTACCGCCCTCACTCCCAAGTATCTGGGTGCCAATGCCGCGTGTTCTCTGGAAGAACCTTGTCCGTAGTTTTCACCACCTACAATTACGGTGGCTATTCCCTGTTCTTTGTTGTTTAAAGCCCTTTGGGCAAATCCTTCGTCTACGTAGTGGTATACGTATTTGGAGATTTCGTAAATGTTAGACCTTAGGGGTAGAATTTTTGCTCCCGCGGGCATAATGTGGTCGGTGGTTATGTTGTCCCCAACTTTTATTTCTACCTTTCCTTTAATGGCGGAGGGCAGTTCGTCAAATTCGGGCAGAGGTCTTATATTGGGACCCCTTCTTATTTCAACTTTTTCTCTTTCCTCTTTGGGTAGAGGAGGTATAAGTAGTGCCTCGTTGTAAGGCAAGAATTTTTCGGGTAGGGTTACCCTAATGGGTTCTCCGAGGGTTCTGGGGTCGGTTATGTAACCGGTGAGTGCCGCGGCTGCGCAAGTTTCGGGAGATGCCAAGTATACTCCCGCGTCCAGAGTTCCGGAACGACCTTTGAAGTTCCTATTGAAGGACCTTACCGATACACCTTTGGAGGGAGGTGCCCATCCCATACCGATACAAGGACCGCACGCGGTTTCAATAATTCTCGCACCCGCATTAATTAGGTCCGCCAAAGTTCCGTCCCTTGCGATTTGCTCTAAAACTTGTCTGGAACCGGGTGCTATTATGAGGGATACATCTCTGTGAACTTTTTTACCTTTGAGGATTTCCGCAACGGTCTTAAGGTCTCTGTAGGAGGAGTTTGTGCAAGAACCTATAACAACTTGATTAACTTTAATTCTCTTACCTTGGAGTTCCCTAACGGGAACAACATTGTCGGGCGAGTGGGGTTGAGCTATTAAAGGTTCCAACTCCTCAAGGTTAATAATAACTTCCTCGTCATACTCCGCATCGGGGTCGGGTAAGAGTTCAACCCAATCCTGTTCTCTTCCCTGTCTGCGGAAGAAGTCCAACGTTAGTTCGTCGGAGGGGAATATTGATGTGGTTGCTCCCAATTCCGCACCCATGTTGGTAATCGTTGCCCTTTCGGGAACGGATAGAGCCTTTATTCCCTCTCCGACGTATTCAAAAATTCTCATAAGACCGCCTTTAACGGTAAGCCTGCGGAGCATTTCAAGGATTATGTCTTTTGCGGAAACCCATGCGGGGAGCTGTTTACCCCTGAGTTCAACTTTAACGATTTTGGGCATTTTGGTGTAGAAGGGCTCTCCCGCCATTGCGGCGGCAACGTCCAATCCTCCCGCACCTATTGCGAGCATTCCCGCTCCACCGGCGGTGGGAGTGTGGGAGTCCGAACCTAACAAGGTTTTCCCGGGTTTGGTAAACCTTTCAAGGTGAACCTGGTGGCAGATTCCGTTACCGGGTTTGGATACCCAAAGACCGTATTTCATACCTACGGTTCTCAAATACTCGTGGTCGTCGGGGTTTCTAAAGTCAAGCTGTAGGGTGTTGTGGTCTATATAAGAAACCGATAGGTCGGGAGTTTTAACCTCGTCTACTCCCATTGCCTCAAATTCAAGGTAAGCCATAGTTCCGGTGGCGTCCTGGGTAAGGGTTTGGTCTATTCTGATGGCTATCTCTTTTCCGGGTTCCATTTCACCGTGAACGAGGTGCTCTTTGATAATTTTCCAAGCAACGGTTCCCTTCGCCATAATGCAGACCTCCGTAGGTTTTTATTAAAAAAAAGCAGTTATACCAAAAAGGGGAGAAGAAAGAAAGAGATTTAACATAGGAGGCGGATTTAGTTATTTAAAAGCCTGTCAATTATTTCGTTGAAAGTTTTGGAAGGTCTCATAAGGGATACTACTTTTTCGTAGAGTTCAACAACTTCTTTTTGTTTTTCGGGAGGTAGTTTTTCAATTATTTGTTTTTCAACGGGGTCGTTGGGGTTTAGTCCGAAGAAATACCATGCGTCTATACCCGCGGGCTGACCTTCGGTAGCCTTAATCTCTTCAAGGATTTGCTCCTCTTTTTCCGCCAATTCTTTGGCAACGGGTGCGAATTTTTCTTTTAGTTCCTTATCCTCGTCTTGCTCGGCGAGGGCTTCCGCCCAAAATCTCGCGAGGTAGTAGTGGGAACCTCTGGTGTCAAGCTGACCAACTTTACGTTTGGGAGTTTTATCTTCCATTAGGTATTTGTAAATTGCTTTGTAAAGCGCGTCCGCAATAACTTTAGCCTTCTTGTTTTCGGGGTTGTTTCTGTATACGTGCATTAGAGCTTCGTATACCGCCAAGAATTCACCCAAGGAGTCCCACCTTAGGTGGGTTTCTTTTAGGAACTGGGATACGTGTCTGGGTGCGGAACCACCCGCTCCGGTTTCCAAAAGTAGTCCGCCGTTTAGCAAGGGAACTATGGATTGAGCCCTTGCGGAAGTTCCAACCTCTATTATGGGGAACAGGTCGGTTAGATAGTCCCTTAGAACGTTTCCGGTAACCGCGATGGTGTATTTACCTTCCCTAAAGCGTTTGAGGGTAAATTTCATAGCATCTTTGGGAGGCATGATATACCAGTCAACACCCTCAAGTTTTCCTTCTTTTTCCAACCTTTGCAGTTCGCGTTTAACGATTCTTATAAGTTCCCTATCGTGTGCCCTTCTTCTGTCCAACCAGAAAACAATGGGAACGTTGTCGTTATACTCTTCGGAAGCCTCCTTAGCCCTTTTAACCGCTATTTCAATCCAGTTTTTGATTGCAACCTCTTTGGTTTGGCAGCTTCTGTAAATATCGCCTTTGTTGACGCGATGTCTCATAAGGACGTTGCCGTCCTCATCGCGGATTTCAATAATTCCGTCCTCGGGAGGGAAGAAAGTCTTATCGTGAGAACCGTATTCCTCCGCCTTTATAGCCATTAAACCGATGTTTTCAACGGAACCGACACATGCGGGGTCAAACTGTCCCCTAACCTTAATGTCTTCAACGATTTCGTCGTACATAGTAGCGTAGCTTCTGTCGGGAACGGTAATAACTACATCGTCCTCTTCACCTTGGGGACCCCAGCCTTGGAGACCATTTTTGATTACCGCGGGAACGGATGCGTCAATGATAACATCGTTGGGTCTGTGTAGGTTGGTTATACCCCTGTCGGAGTCCACCATATACATTCTGGGTCTCTCTTTGTAGATTTCTTCTATGGTTTTCCTAATAGCCTCTTGCTCTTCGGGAGAAAGTTTTTGCATTTTCTCTTCCAGGTCTACCAATCCCCT
>QOAS01000013.1 GCA_003972855.1 Gammaproteobacteria bacterium
AACAGAGCCAATACGTAGATTTCGGACAATGGGACGAATATAAGAAAGCCTTAAAGATTTTGGAGGAACTTTGGAATGTATGAATCAAAGAAAATTTTAGCCCTTATCCCCGCAAGGGGAGGAAGCAAAAGGCTTAAAAGAAAAAACGTATTACCCCTTTTGGGTAAACCCCTTATAGCGTGGTCAATACAACACGCCTTAGGGAGTAAATACATTGATAAAGTGGTGGTTTCCACCGAGGATGAGGAAATTGCGGAAGTGGCAAAAAAATTTGGAGCGGAAGTTCCCTTTATGCGCCCAAAGGAATTGGCAAAAGACGATACCCCTACAATGGATGTGGTTCTTCACGCTATAAATTTCTTTGAAAGGAAGGGAGAATTGTTTGACTATTTGGTTCTACTTCAACCCACTTCCCCCGTTAGGGAAGTTGAAACTTTGGACGAAGCTATAAGAATGTTGATAAACCATCCCACCGCTCAAGCTTTGGTTTCGGTCTCTCCGGTGGAGAAAAAATGTAGCGATTTTTTGGTTTCGGTAGACGAAAAAGGTTTTCTAAAACAAGCTCCCGCCAAAGACGGGCTTTTTTACTTGAACGGAAACTTATACATTGCCACAATTGATAGTTTAAAGGCTAAAAAAAGCTTTTTTCACGATAAAACCTTGGCGTTTGTGCTTCCCAAATGGCAAGCGGTGGATATAGACGATATTTACGACTTTTTATTCGCGGAAGCTATTTTAAGGGCAAAAGAAGAAGGCATCATTTAGGAAGTAGTAAAACTTCCGAATAAGGTTTATTCAAAATATATTTTTCCAAAACCTGTTTTATGTGTTTGACTTCCACCTTTTTTATGTTTTCAAAGAAGTATAGGGCGTAATTTATTTTTCCCGCAACGGTGAGCGAGTATCCGTAAAAACTCGCCTCGTTTTCTACCTCTTCCTTTTCAAAAATTTCCGAATTTATTAGCCTTTGTTTGTATTTTTCCAACTCTTCCTCCGTTAAATTCTCATAAAGCTCTTGCAACAACTTAAACAATTTGTTTTTATATAGTTCCAAATTTTGGGGATGCAAATTGGCGGATATTACAAAGAGGTTGTCCCTGCTTCTTTCAAAATCGTAGGAGTTTACACCGTAAACTATCCCGCTTTCGCGGAGTTCCTTGTAAAGGAGTGAAGTTCTACCCCCCGTGAGAATTTCGTTTAAAACCAAAATGTCGTAATCCTCCAATGTTGCAAGGGATGGAATTCTCCAACCTATGACGGAATAACACTTATCCAAACCAATGCGGGGGTCTTTTAGGGTTTTACTTCTGACCTTCAGTTGGGGAGGTTCTTCGGGAATAAACCTCTTCGGGACGGGGCGGGAAGGTTCACCTGCAAAGGTGTTTTCTATAAACCCCAAAACCTCTTTGGGGTCTATGTTTCCAACAACCACAACAACCGCATTTCTCGGTTGGTAAAAACTTCGGTAGAACTCCAAAAGTAAATTCCTTGTAAAGTTTTTTATAGTCTTTTCGTAACCTATAATGGGGTGGCGAAATGGCGAAACCTTATAGACTTCTTTTTCAAAACTCCACCAGAGAAGGGTTGTTGGGTTGTCCTTAGCCCTATAAAGTTCCTCCAAAACTATCGGTTTCTCCTTTTCTATCATCTTCTCCTCAAGGGTTGCCCTCATCGTGAGGTGAAAGAGGACATCTAAACCTTCTTTCCAGTAGGGAGATGCTATATTCACATAGTAGTAGGTGTATTCCTTGGAAGTGGCGGCGTTTATTTGTCCTCCCAAACTTTCAATAAGGGCTTCCGCCTCCCCGTAGGCGTATTTATCGTTTCCGTTAAAAAGCATATGCTCCAAAAAGTGGGCTATACCCTTTTCGTTTTCCCTTTCGTAAACCGAACCCACCTTAAACCAAACTTGGAGGGAAACCACTTGGGTATCCTTCCGAGGTCTTATAACAACCCAAAGTCCATTTTTGTAATGTCTAATAACTAAATCGCTCTTTTTGACAATGCTATCCGCCATTAAAGGTTTTTAATCTATCAGCTCTCCTACAATGGGGACATTTTCAAGCATCTCTTCGCCGTGGGGTGCAAATTTTAAATCTTCCGTTAAATCCTCTCCCGCTTTGTGTTCTCCCCAATGCCAACCGTTGTGCCAAAGGGGACTTTCGCTCACGTCGTAAATTTTTCCCTTGTAAGCTATGTAGGCGGGTTTACCGTTTGTTCCGTCGTATTGCTTTAACTCCTCACGGGTTAATCTAATCATTTCCTTTCCCATTGGTAGTTAAATTTAGTTTTTTCCTCAAAGGTTGGAAATTCCTAATCTATAGTCTATTACTTTATGCTTTTCAGAATTTTTGCCCTTACCTTTACCGCTTTCTTATTTTTTTCCTGTGGAGATGAAAGTTCTTCACCTTTGCCCCCTCCCAAAGCCCAAAATGAAAACTACACTCCCCTAAAGGGGGAAGAAAGAGAGCTTTTAGAAAAGGTTTTAAAGTCGGTTTTTCCCCCCTCTTGGGAGATATTGGACATATACTCGGTAACCCCTTCGGAGGATAAGAACTTAAAGAAATACCTCGTAAGGTTTTATTCCCAAGTAGACCATGCGGTTTTTAGTCGCTATTTGTGGTTTTCCCCTAAAGGGGAAGTCTTGTTTACCTACGCCTACAAAGTGAGCGGTGAGAAAGCCTATCCCTTAATACCCCCTAAAGGGAAAGAATATCCTTTAGAAAACATCGGTTGGGTTTTGGACTTTGAAAGGATTGCTTTTTCCGTTAATCTTCCCGTCACCTTGACCAAAGGAACCCAAACGGTATACTTGGTTTGGAACCCTTACTGCAAGGTTTGTTACCAAAAGTGGAAAGAAATTTTAAAAACCTCTAAAGAGAAATCGGTAACCCTAAAAATAATCCCTTACCACAACGTTTATTATCCCCTTGATAACTTATATATGCTTATATACATCCTTTATAAGGCTCAAAAAGAAGGACTGCTTAGCGTTTTGGAAAACTATTACGAAAATTCCAAAGACTTCGGAGATTTCCTTGAGAAACTTAAAAAAGATGCCCTTACAAACTTAGGGAAAATTCCGAAAGACGATTACAACTCCATAGGGTTTGCCTTAAAACAGATTTACCAAGTTTTGGCTCAAGCCAAAGTTTTTACGGTTCCCACAACGGTTAGGTTGCTTGAGGTAAAAACCCGTTTGGGTTTGGCAAAGGGTTATGTCTATATAGGGGAGTTAAAAATTGAACCCTCCCCTTAAAATTTTCCTCCTTTGGATATGGGGGAAATAAAAACGATATCGGTGGTTATTCCCGTATACAACGAAGAGGAAAATTTAAAACCCCTTTACGGGGAACTAAAAGAGGTTTTGAAAAGCCTCCCTTACGAATATGAGATTATCTTTGTGGACGACGGTTCTACCGACGGAAGTTACGAGATATTAAAGAAACTGGCTCTTGAGGATAAAAAAGTAAAGGTTATAAGGTTTAGGAGAAACTACGGACAAACCGCCGCCATGTATGCGGGGTTCCAGTATGCCCAAGGGGACGTAATAATTACCATGGACGGAGACCTTCAAAACGACCCCCACGATATACCCAAACTCCTTGAGAAAATAAATGAGGGCTACGATATAGTAAGCGGGTGGAGAAAAAATAGGAAAGACCCCTTCCTTACGAGGATTTTACCCTCTAAAATTGCCAACTGGATAATATCCAAAGTTACGGGAGTTCATCTCCACGATTACGGTTGCACCCTTAAGGCTTACAGAAAGGAGGTTGCCAAAAATTTCAGACTTTACGGCGATATGCATCGTTTTTTACCCGCGGTGGCTAAAAGTTTCGGGGCAAAAATTACGGAAATAGTGGTTAATCACCGTCCCAGAATCCACGGAAGGAGTAAATACGGCATAGGGAGAACCGTAAGGGTTATACTTGACATCTTCCTCGTAAAGTTTTTGAACGACTACCTAAACAAACCTATGTATGTTTTCGGTAGCACCGGTTTA
>QOAS01000102.1 GCA_003972855.1 Gammaproteobacteria bacterium
TTAAAGAACTTTTCTTCCGTATCCTTTACAACCTCGTAAAGTGGGTGAACGCCTCCCAAGTTTTCCTCGTAAGTCTTAAGCTCTTTCAATTTTTCGTAATCCTCAACCGCTTGTCTTATGCGTTCGTAAACCTTTTTGGCGCTTTCCATTTTCTCCCAAGAGAAATCCAAGGGACTCCTGTAGTGGACGCTTAAGACTAAAATCCTCAAAACATCGGGGTGGTATTTGGTATAAATCTCCTTAAGGGTGACAAAGTTACCCAAGGACTTGGACATTTTTTGTCCGTTTACGATAACCAAACCGTTGTGCATCCAATATCGGGCAAAAGGTTTCCCCGTAAGGGCTTCCGCTTGGGCTATCTCATTCTCGTGGTGGGGAAATATTAGGTCTAACCCCCCTCCGTGGATGTCTATAGTTTCCCCCAAATGTTTAAATACGAAGCAAACGCACTCGGTATGCCACCCCGGGCGTCCTTTACCCCAAGGGCTATCCCATGCGGGTTCCCCCGCCTTAGACCGCTTCCACAGGGCAAAGTCCAAGGGATTTTTCTTATCCTCCCCCGGTTCTACCCTTGCACCCGCTATAAGTTCGTCTATACTCCTTTTGGAGAGTTTTCCGTAGTCTTTAAACTTTTCCACCGAAAAGTAAACGTTTCCCTCGGGCGTTGCGTAGGCGAAACCCTTTTCTATCAATTTTTGAACCAACTCAATAATTTCGGGAATGTGGTCGGTAACGCGGGGTTCAACATCCGCGGGTCTTACCCCTATGGATTGCATATCCTCGTAGTAGCGGGCTATGTAACGGTCCGCTATTTCCATAAAGTCTTTGCATTCCTCCTTCGCACGGTTTATTATTTTGTCGTCCACGTCGGTAAAGTTTCTTACGAATCTAACTTTGTATCCCAAATGTTCCAAAAATCTCCTAAAGGTGTCAAAAACTATTAGACTTCTACCGTGTCCTACGTGGCTTTCGTCGTATACCGTAACCCCGCAGGTGTAAATTTTGACCTCCGGCGGATTTAGGGGAACAAACTCTTCCAATTTACCCGAAAGGGTGTTAAATAACTTAAGGGTCATAGGTTGGAATTATAAAACCCTACTCCTCAAGTTTATAGCTAATAAAAATCATTAAAAACTATCGGTGGTTAGTAGTATATTTAAACCTTACAGGTTGCGGGAGAGCTATACAGGTTGCTCCAATTGGATTGGTGAGACGCGGGGTGGAGCAGCCTGGTAGCTCGCCGGGCTCATAACCCGGAGGTCGCGGGTTCAAATCCCGCCCCCGCAACCATTTAATATCAAGTTAATCATCTATCCAAAATAAACTTTAAGTCCCGTAAATTCTGAAGGAAGAGAAATCTTAAAATCTTTCTTCAAAAAGAAGAGGTTTAAACTATGAGCAATCTTTTGAAACTTTATGAAGCTCTGGAGGAGAAATTAGGGAAGGAGACCGCAAAAGTTGTAGTGGAAGCCATAGAGGATTTGACAAAGGAGAAGAAATCCGAACTCAAATTGGAAGTAAAAGAAGAACTTATTAAGGAACTTGCTACTAAATACGATATAAAGGAACTTGAACGAAAAATGGAAGAAACTAAAGCGGAAATCCTCAAATGGTTTATAGGCTTGTTTGTTAGTTTGATAATTTTTCTTATGGGGTGGAGTTGGACTCTTCTAAAGCTTTTAAAGGCGAATTAAACACTTTTAAGCAACCTCACCCCTCATAATGTCGTGAATGTGAATAATCCCAATAGGTCTATTTTGCTCGTCAATCACTATAAGAACGGTTATTTTGTAATCCTCCATAATTTTTAGGGCTTCCATAGCCAACCTATCCGCGGTTACAGTTTTCGGATTTTTGGTCATAACGTCCTTTGCCAGTTCGCGGTTGAAATCTCCACCCCTTTGGACAAATCTTCTCAAGTCCCCGTCGGTGATAATTCCTACGAGTTTTCCCTCGTCGTTTACAACCGCGGTTGCACCAAACCCCTTGGAGGAAATTTCTAAAACTACATTCCTCATTAAGGTGTTTTCGTGAACTATAGGAACCTCTTTGGGGTCAAAGTGTCCCAAATCCGCAACGGTTTTGAGTTTCCTTCCCAAAGTCCCCGCGGGGTGTCTAAGTCCGAAATCCCTTTCGGTGAAACCCCTTAATTTCATAATCGTAAGGGCTAAGGCATCTCCTAAAACCAAAGTGTTGGTGGTAGAAGAGGTAGGGGCTAAATTCATGGGACAGGCTTCCTTTTCAACGCAGAGATTTAACACCACATCGGAGCGTTTAGCCAATTCCGATTGGGGGTTATTGGTGACCGCTATAACGGGAATTCCCAACCTCTTAAAGTAGGGAAGCATAGCCAAAACTTCTTGACTCTGTCCGCTGTTGGATATGGCAATTACCACATCGCCTTTGGAAACCATTCCCAAATCCCCGTGAAGGGCTTCCGCGGGGTGGAGAAAAAAGGATGGAGTTCCCGTTGAGGATAGGGTTGCGGAAATCTTTTTGGCTATAATGCCCGATTTCCCTATACCGGTTAAAACTACCTTACCTTTGCAAGAAAGAACGATTTCCACCGCCCTTTTAAAGTTTTCGTCCAAACAACTTTTTAACCTTTTAAGTTGCTCTATTTCGGTGTCTATAACTTCCCTTGCGGTTTTTAAGATGTCCATTTCCAATAAAAGGAGATACTTTATTTAACCCAATGGAGGAAAAACTTGGCTTTTTAATATCATACCTACAAAGTTTGAAAAATGCGGTTTCCGAAGCCCAAATTAGGGATAGTTTCTTAAACCTTTTAAGGAAAACCCTTATACGGGAGGAAAACTTTGAATGGAGAGAAATAGAAAAAAGTGTCCACTGGAAAGGGCTATTTGTGGGAAGGATAGACCTTTCGGTGGGAAAGGTGGTTTTTGAGTTCAAAAAGAGTTTGAAAAACAGGAAAAAACACAAAGAGGGATTGGAGCAACTGAAAATCTACCTCCAGACGGACGAGTTTAAAGCCTCACCCTTTGGGATTTTAACCGACGGGAAAACCTTTGAGGTTTACAGGCTTGAGAATGGAAAACTTGTGTTGGTGGATACCTTTTCCCTTCCCGAGTTGAAAAATTTGCCCGACCTCTCGGAGGAAGAAATTAAAGACCTCAAAAGGTTTCTCTATAAACTTGATGGATACCTAATCGGTAATTTAAAAGTTCCCTTAACTTCCGCAACCGTTGTTAGGTTTTTCGGTTATAACTCCCAAGTTTTTGCAAAAGTTTATTCCGCTCTAAGGGAAAACTACGAAAAAATAAAGGACAAGAGAGAGGTTTTACTTAAGTTTAACCAATGGAAGCGGTATATGGAACTGGTTTATGGGAAAAACCTAAAAGATGAACTCTTTTTCCGCCATACCTACCTCTCGGTTTTGGTAAAAATTTTGGCGGGAAAACTTTTGAGATTTAACTATCAAAATATTTGGGAACTCCTTAGTGGGAAAATCTTTGAAAGGTTTGGGATAAAAAACTACATAGACAGGGACTTCTTTGCGTGGATTTTTGAGGAGGAAACCAAGGAACCTTTAGGGGAACTTTTTGAGGAAATAGAGCGCATTTTGGAGTTTAAATTTGAAACCCAAAATTTGACGGAAGAACTTGAGGAAGACCTCCTAAAGGAACTTTACCAAAACATTGTAACCCGCAATGAGAGGGAAATTTTGGGTGAATACTACACCCCCGATTGGCTTGTTGAAAGGATTTTGGAAGAGATTTTGAGCGACAAGGATATAAGAACCGTAAAAATTTTAGACCCCGCTTGCGGTTCGGGTTCTTTTCTATTCTTTGCGGTTAAGAAAAAGAAGGAGGCAAAAGTTCCCCTGCGGGAAATTCTAAACACAGTTGTAGGATTGGACATAAATCCCATAGCGGTTTTAATAGCGAGGACAAACTACCTTTTGGCGTTAGGAAACGAACTTGCCAACAGGGAAGAGGAAATATATCTTCCCGTCT
>QOAS01000169.1 GCA_003972855.1 Gammaproteobacteria bacterium
AGGTTCAACCGATGAAGGGATTGTTTTAGTGCCTTTTTCCACCTATAAAGTGAATGAAGTAATTCCCGCTTACACCGGTGAGGAAGACGAAAGGTTATCCTCTTTGGAGGTTCAAATAGAGGAGATAAATTCCGAGCTTTCAAAACTTGACAAAGAAAGCGAAGAATACAAAAAGCTTGTGGAAAAGAGAAGGGAACTTTTAAGGGAACTCACCAAACTCCGCAATAAACTCTACAACCCCGACATTTTGAGGGCTGTAAAGAGCAAAGGAGACCGATTGTTCGTAACCCAAAAGCCTGAAATCCGTTACTTGGGGGAAAACCTGCTTTCCACCGCCTACGCTTACAAGGACTTAACTTTGGGGCAAACCAAAAGAATAAAAGGTGTTTATGCGGTTTTAACCCTTCCCACCTATAACAACCTCAGTAAAAAACTCCAAAAGGGTTACTTGGAGCTGTTTTTGTGCCTTAGCGACGAAGGAGACCTCTTCCCTATGGAACTTACCAAGGCTCGGCAAACCATTGCGGTAATGGATGAGACTTTGAACCAGCTCATAAGAAGCCTTGAGACGGGGACAAAACCCGAGCTTACTTCCCTCAAAGAGCGGATAAAGGACAACCTCTCTTTGAGAAAGAGAATAGAAGACCTTGAGAAGTTTGTCCTGCCTATAGCGGGCGAAGGGGGAGAAATAGCGGAGGAGACCCTAAACTTTTTAAGGGAAATAAAGGGTGAATTGGAGCTTTCAAAGAGAATCTTATATTCACCTTTTACGATAGGGAAATTGGTTACCCTTTACGAACTTTTGTCCCTCTTGCAGGAGGCGGGCGTTAATACTTCGGGACTAACCAAAGAGGGTTGGTCGGAAGTTTACGAAACCCTTGATGTGGTAAACGAAAGCCTTGAAAATACCTTCAAAACCGAATTTGCGGAAGAGATAAAGACACTGGTTAGGTTTTTCTTAAGAAGAATCCAAGAGGGTAAACCCATCGGTTACAAGTTAAAGGTCAAGGGAACCCTCCAAGAGGGATTTTACCCCTCCAAAGAACGGGGGTTGGAAGTTATAGATTTGCATCCCAATAGGGTGTTGCAAGCCCTTATAAAAACCGCATTGAGGAGACTAAATTCCTTGGATAAACTTTTGAGGTTGGAAGAAATAGAGGTATTTTTCGGGGATACCACCGTAAGGTTGGGAAATTTAGCCTTAACCGCATTTGTTAGAAAGGTGTTTTCCTCCGTAGCCAAAACCTATTTGGCTAAATTGGACTTCAACCGCAAAGAGGAGATAGAAAATCTCAAAAGTTACCTTATCCAAAATTGGTTGGGAGAATACCGCAAACCTGCGGAAACGGAACAACCCAAAGAGGGAGAAATTGTGGAAATTGAAGGTCTTGACGAGGATATTTTTGAAATGGACTAAACCCTTAAAGCGGACGGATAGGAGCCTAAAACCCTTACCAATTTAGCCCTCTCTTTGAGTTCCTCTATCGCCCTTTTAACGGGAGGGTCATCCTTGTGTCCCTCCAAATCCACAAAAAACACATAGTCCCAAGACTTTTCCCTTGAGGGTCTGCTTTCTATTTTCGTTAGGTTTACCCTATTTTTGTAAAAAGGCTCCAATGCCTTGTAGAGAGCGCCTACCTCGTCCTTAACCGCAAATAGGAGTGTGGTTTTATCCTTACCCGTTTTTCGGAGCTCCCTCTTTCCTATTATTAAAAATCTCGTGTAGTTATTTAAGTTTTCTTGGATATTCTTGGCAAGGATGTTTAGGTTGTAAACCCTCGCCGCCGCTTCGCTGGCTATCGCCGCGGAGTGTTCGTCTTCCAAAGCCATTTCCGCCGCTTTGGCTGTGCTTTCAACCTCTATTCTCTGGGCGTGGGGAAGGTGTTTATCCAACCATTGGCGGGTTTGGGCTAAGGCGTGGGGGTGAGAGTAAACCTTCTTTATTTGGGAAAGGTCGGTTGCCAAAGATAGGAGGTATTGGGATATAGGAATAACGATTTCTCCCACTATCTTTACATTTTCGGTTTTCAAAAACATATCAAGCGTGTGGTTTACGATACCTTCTATGGTGTTTTCAACGGGAACAACCCCGTAGTCTACATTTTCCCTTTCAACCTCTTCAAAAACATCTTTTATGGTGGGAAGGGATACATATTTGGCGGATATTCCAAAGTGGTGCAAAGCGGCTTGGTGGGTGAAGGTAGCCTTGGGACCCAAATAACCCACCCTAAGGGGTTTTTCCAAAGACAAACACGCGGAGATAATTTCCCTAAAAATCCGAACCAATGCGGGTTCGGGAAAATGTCCTTTATTTTTCTCCAAAAGGCGTTCCAATATTTCCCTCTCCCTTTCGGGAACGTGAAAGGTAAGCCCTTTGAGTTTCTTTATTTCCCCTATTTTCTTGGCGAGGTTTGCCCTTTCTATCAAAAGCTCCAAAATGGTTTCGTCAATTTCATCTATCCTTTTGCGGTATTCTTCCAATTTATTTTCACCGCGGGGTTGAAGCATAGGTAGGCAATTATAAGCCCCCCTTCGGCGGTAACTTCTACTTTAATTTTAAAGCCTTGAGGAGGTTAAAAATGAAAGAGATAAAGTTAGACCTTAAAAGGATTTTTGAAAAGGAAAAACAGCCTTACTTTAAAGCCCAATACGAGTTTACCCCCGAAGAGCTTAAAATTCCCGCTGATGTGGGGGAAATAAACGCCCCAATAAAGGTGGAGGTTTACATAACCAAAAACCCCCGCGGGGAAGGTTACAAGGTTACCTACACCATAGTGGGAAACATAGACTTAACCTGCTCCCGTTGTCTGGAGGTATTTTCCAAAGACCTCGGCGGTGAGCATACCGTTTTCGCCCAAACCGGGTATGAAGAGAGGGAGCATCTGCGCGAGAGCGACCTAAACACCTATTCCCTTGAGGGGGACATACTCAACCTAACGCAACTTATTAGGGAACAGATACTTTTGGACATTCCCTACAAACCCCTTTGTCATCCCAATTGCAGGGGAATAGAAATAGAGGATAACCAAGCTTCCCAATCCCCCTTCGGGGAACTGAAAAAGCTATTAAAAAAGTGAGAGCTTTTTAAAGATTTCCACCAATTTTCGGGTGTAGGGGTGGCGGGGGTTTTCGTATATCTCAAAAACGCTTCCCTCTTCAACCTTTTTTCCGTCCTTTATAACCAAAACTCGGTCTGCGATTTCCCAAACCACCCCAAAGTCGTGGGTTACCATTAAAACCGCCTTACCGTCCCTCTTGAGTTTTAAAAAAAGCTCCAAAACCGACTTTTGGGTGGAAACATCTAAAGAGGAAGTCGGTTCATCCGCCAAAAGGAGGGAAGGGTTATTTACAACCGCATCCGCTATGTTTACCCGCTGTTTTTGTCCCCCCGAAAGCTCATGGGGATATTTCTCGTAAACCTCCTCGGGGTTGGGAAAACCGCAATACCTCAAGGAGTTTAAAGTTTTTTCACCGCAGTTGGAGTCGGGAAAATGGATTTTACAAGTCTCCTCTATTTGTCCGCCGACTTTAAAGAGGGGGTCAAGGTAGGCGGAAGGTTCTTGAAAGATAAAACCCACCTCTTTGCCCATAAATTTTTCCAACCCCCTTTGGGGGGGTATTTTTTCTCCCTTAAAAGTTATTTCTCCCTCTATCCTACAATCGGGGTGAAGAAGTCCCGCAATAGCCCTTAGAAGGGTGGACTTTCCGCTTCCGCTTTCGCCGACGATACACAAAATTTCTCCCCTTTTGAGTTGGAAGGAAACCCCTTCCAATGCGGGGGAAGGAGAAGAAGGATAGAACACCGTTAGGTTTTTGACTTCTAAAAGTGCCATCGGTAGTAGAAAAATTTAAGGCGACGGGGTGAGTTTTCCCGTCGTAATAAACCTAATGATGTCTTGGGTGAATATAAACACCATTAGTGTGATTATTATTACAAGTCCCGCTCTTATCCACCATTCCTTAAAC
>QOAS01000110.1 GCA_003972855.1 Gammaproteobacteria bacterium
GTTATTTTCGGTAGCCCACCTTCTCAACTCTTCTAAGGTTTTTCCTATTAATAGCTCCATCGCTATGTAAATATGAGAATTTAACGATATTTTATTGGGAGTAGCCAATTAGGTTAATATTGTTTTTGTAATGAAGGAAAATTTATATAAAAAAAGCTTAGTATTGGTTTTGTCAAGTTTATTATTAAGCAACATGTGTTCGGCGGATTCTATGGGACTTTATGCCCCTGCAATAGCAATGGGAAGTTTAATTTGTAGCGTGCATCCAGAGTATCAAGATAAAAATGAATACTGTGATTTATCCATACAAGTGCTAGACAGGTATGCCAACATATTGAAAAAGATGGATAATGTTGAGGTATGGGGGTCAAGAGATGGTGTTGATAAAGATTCTTTCCCTCCAAAAAGAGTATACTACGGAAGCTTTGTTTATGATGGAAAGAAGTATTACTTGATTTTGGAAATGAATGCTGAAAAAGAGAAATATCTATATGCAGAGAAATTTAAAGAAATAAAGTTCAATGACTTATCTATCCAAGTTTTAGATAGTTACGCTAACCTACTAAAAAAGATGGATAATGTTAGGGTATGGGGCGCAAAAGATGCCATTGACAAAAATATTTTCCCTCCAAAAAGAGTATATTTTGGAAGTTTCGTTTACAAAGGAACAAAATATTATGTAACTTTAAAAATCGGAAAACCCCTTCACCTTTGTGACAAAGACGGATGGTGGATTAGACAAACTGGTGCTATAGGTTACGAAGCAGTCCTTTGTAAAAATGGAAAAGTAAAAAGAGACTACCAAACAATTTTCAAAGGATTAGAAATGTCTCCAACATCGGCTTACAGCACTTACCTATTAAAATTTGGTAATCCTTCTGGAAGTGACAGTCCAATGGCTCCACAATTCCTTTATAATGTCGCAGGATTTGACCAAGAATGTAATGGTAAAATAATAGGTAGAAAATTTGAACCTTTAGATGAAGTAAGTAAAAGAATAGAAGAAAAATGTAAAGGCAAAGATATATACTTTTACATCTGTGTTAAACGGGGTATTGATGTGTTGTGCTATCCAAGGACAGACCCTACAGCTGCACCTTAACTTCTGACCAATCTTATTACACTATGAAAAAAAAGAAAACCCACCGTGAGGCTAAATAGTAAACCGCTCCCTTTGGAGGTTTTTCCGAAACTTTTCAAAACTCTTTTGGTAGAAACTATTTTTCTTTCTATGAAACTCTACTTTTTGGGAACCGCGGGTGGTAGAACCGTCACCTTTAAAAGAATTAGAAACTCTGGAGGAATACTTTTAAAGGCGGGTAGAGAATTAATTCACATAGACCCGGGACCGGGAGGGTTTATCAATTTCTTTTCCACCCCTTTTGAGCCTTGGAAAGACCTAACCGCGGTCGTTTTATCCCACCTTCACTTAGACCATTCCGCGGATGCCAATTCCATCCTTGAAAGTGCCACCGAAAGTGGAAAAAGAAAGGGGGTAAAACTTTTAGCTCCCAAAGATGCCCTTTTTGGGGAAAGTAGGGTTGTCCTCCCTTACATACAAAACTTGGTGGAGGTGGAAACGCTAAAGGAGTTTGAAAGTTACAAGCTAAAAGAGGTAACCCTTAAGGTTCTCCACAAACACCGCCACCATCGGGTTGAGGTTTATTCCCTCCTCTTTGAGTGGGAAGGAAAAAGGGTGGTTTACGTTCCTTGTGGGAAATTTGAAAGCTATTGGTTGGATTTTCTCCCCGAAGGGGTGGAGCTTATGATTTTCAACTCCACCTTTTACACAAAGAGGGAGGACATAGACCACCTTTCTATTCCCGATGTGGTAGAGATTTTGAAAATCAAAAAACCCAAAAAGGCGGTTATAACCCATTACTCCCTTGAGATGCTGACCCGAAATCCCTTAAAGGTGGCTGAAGAGGTTAGCTCCCTTACCGGGGTTGAAACTTTACCCGCCCAAGACCTAATGGTGTTGGAAATTTAACCTTCCTTGTCGTCTATACCTAACTCCTTAAAGAGGATTTCTTTTAACTCCTCCTCGCTTAGGTTTCTGTAAAGTTTCCCTCCCACCGCAAGGGATATGGAACCGGTTTCCTCCGAAACGACGACAGCCAAAGCGTCGCTATTTTGGGTAATACCTATGGCGGCGCGGTGACGGGTTCCCAATTTTGTATCTATTTCAACCCCTTGGGCGAGGGGCAAAACGCATGATGCGTGGGTTATGCGGTTATTTCTTATTATCACCGCCCCGTCGTGAAGGGGGGTGAGGGGGTAAAAAATCGTTATGAGAAGTTCGGGGGATACAACCGCTTCCAATTTGGTGCAACCTTCGCTTAAACTTGATACGGGAATGCTCCTCTCAAAAACTATTAAAGCCCCTATCTGCTTTTCCGCCATATAGCTTATAGCCTTGATAACTTTTTTTATAGTCTTTGCCCTGCTGTAGCGTTGATAAAAAATACCCCTACCGCTGAAGGATTGAAGGGCTCTCCGAAGTTCGGGTTGGAAGATGACTATTAGGGCAAACAGAAAAATACCCCAAATCTGTTGAAAGAGCCAAGTAAGGGTGGACAGGTCAAAGATTACCGCCAAAAGCCACAAAATAATGAAAACCGATAAACCCGCAATAAGCCTTAGTCCCCTATACTTTACCAAGAAGGAGTAAAAGGTGTAAAAAATTCCCGTCAAAAGCAGTAAATCCAAAAAATCCTTTGGAGAAAAAAGTTGTTTTAACCAAAAAAAGCTTTCACACATTGGTGTCTATCAGAAAGAGCGGTTGCCCGTATTCCACGGGTTGTCCGTTTTCAACCAAAATTTTAACAACTTTACCCTTTACATCGCTTTCTATTTCGTTCATAACCTTAAGGGCTTCTATAATGCAAAGCACCTGCCCGGGGGAAACTATATCTCCCTCCTCCACAAAGGGTGGCGCTCCCGGTGCGGGTGCCCTATAAAAGGTTCCCACCAAAGGTGACTTAATCACATGGAGTTTCTCTTCGGGAGTTTCCACATCTTCCGATGGCGGTAAGAGCTTTTCCGATTTAAACTCCTCCTTCTGGATTGCTTTGGTCTCCACCTCGGGTGTTACCAATTCCTTAGAAACCTCTTTCTCTATCTTTATTTCCAAATCTTTGGTTTTAAGTTCAAACTTGGTAAGGGAAGAGGAACTAACAAGCTTTATTAGTTCCTTTACAAATTCCTTATCCATTACTTGTTAACCCTCTCTACATATTGTCCCGTAATGGTGTTTACTTTTACTATATCACCCTCTTTGACAAACATGGGAACCTGAATAACCAATCCGGTTTCCAATTTGGCGGGTTTGGTTCCCCCTCCCGCGGTATCCCTTGCGGGTTCGGTCTCAATAACTCGGAGTTCCACCGTTTTGGGGAGGTCTATACCTATGGGTTGTCCCTCGTGGAAGTATACAACCGCATCTATTCCTTCCTTCAAAAAGCCCGCCTTATCCTTTACCGCATCCGCGGAAACCGCTATCATTTCGTAGGTGTTTTTATCCATGAAATAGTAGAAGTCGCCGTCGCTGTAAGAATATTCCGTAAATCTTTGCTCAAAATCCGCCAACTCTATGGAGTCGGAAGCCTTGTAGGTTATTTCAACGACGTTTCCCGTTTTCATATTTTTTGCCTTTACCCTTACGAACGCCTGCCCCTTACCCGGTTTAACAAATTCATTTCCGATAATCGAGCAAGGATCGCCATCAATCATCAGTTTCAGGCCGCCCCTGAATTCATTGGTACTGTATGTCCCCATTTTCAATCCAATCTCTTTAAGTGATCACAAGCACACTATTGTATACAACAATCCTTTACCAATAAAACGCAACTGCTCTAAACTTACCAAATGAAGCCAATACCCACTATATCACCACTAAAAATTCCCGATCCTGTCCAGCCGTGGCAACAA
>QOAS01000156.1 GCA_003972855.1 Gammaproteobacteria bacterium
AGGGGTGTTAGGGTTTGCAGAAACGAAAAAGAGCTTGTAACCCAATTCCCCCAAGCCTACAAAGAGGCGGAAACCTTTTTCGGTAAAGGAGACCTCTTTATTGAAAAATACATAGAAGACCCCAAACACATAGAGGTTCAAATAGTTGCAGACAAATACGGAAACGTCATCCACTTGGGAGAAAGGGATTGTTCCATTCAAAGGAGACACCAAAAAATCGTGGAGGTTGCACCTTCCCCCAACCTACCCCAAGATGTTAGACAAAAACTTTTGGGACTTTCGGTAAAGGCTATTCAAAAAATCGGTTACGAAAACGTGGGAACCATAGAGTATTTAGTGGACAAATACGGCAACTTTTACTTCATTGAAATGAATACCCGCCTGCAGGTGGAACACACCATAACGGAGGAAATAACGGGTGTAGATATCGTTGAGCTTATGATAAGAATAGCGGAAGGGGAACCCCTGCCGTTCCTACAACACGAAATACTCTTTAGGGGATACGCAATAGAATTCCGAATTAACGCGGAGGATCCCAAAAGAAACTTTGCGCCCGCACCGGGTAAGATTACCGCTTATTACTCCCCCGGAGGTCCCGGAGTTAGAATAGACGGAGCGGTTTACAAAGGCTACATAATCCCTCCCTACTACGACTCTATGGTTGCCAAACTGATAGTTAGGGGTAGAACTTGGGACAAAGCGGTTCGTAGGGCGAGAAGGGCTTTAGAGGAGTTTGTAGTCAGAGGCGTTCCCACAAATATTCCCTTGCACAAGGCGATAGTTAACGACCCCGATTTTGCAAAAGGTAACTTCACAACCAAATATTTAGACGAGAAATTACCCCAATTCAAATTGGAAGAGGAAAAGCCTGTAGAGGACAAAGTTTTGGCAATTGCAGCCGCAATAGCCGCCTTCCACGGAATAGGAAGGTAATTTGCACCACATAAGTAAGGTAAGGCTTTCGTAAAATTGTTAAAAAGTCACTATCGGAGGTAAAGTAATGACCGTTTCTTTGGATAAAGGAACAATAGAAATTAGGTGGCACGGGAGGGGTGGACAGGGAACGGTTACCGCCGCCAAAATGTTTGCATCCGTTGCGGTAAAAAAAGGTTTTTACGGACAATCTATTCCGATGTTTGGATTGGAAAGGTCGGGAACACCCGTTGCGGTTTACTCCAGAGTTTCCAAAGAACCTATTCAGAGAAACGACCCCGTTACAAAACCTCACATAGTTGTAATTACCGACCCTTCGGTTATGGTATTTTTAGCCGCAAGCCAAGGTGGTAAACTTCCCGAAAGCATTCCCGACCCGAGGGCTGGAATAACCGATGAAACCGTATTTGTAATTAACTCCCCGATGCCCCCTCAAGAGGCTAAAAAGATTCTCGGATTGGAAGGTAAACCCAATAAGGTATGCACCGTTGACGCAACTAAAATAGCATTGGAAGAAATTGGAAGAAACGTTCCCAATACCGCAATATTAGGGGCAATGGCAAGAATTCTTCCCGAAGTCGTTGATATGGAAACGGTTAAGGAGGAGTTGGAAGAAAGTTTTGGTGCGTCTTCCAAACTTAGGGCTCTAATCCCCGCCAACCTCAAAGCTATGGAAAGGGGTTACAACGAAGTTCAATGCGCTTAAAAAGGCTTTCTTTTTTCATATTTCCCCCTTTTATAGGGGTGCTAAGGTTCTTATAAAGACCTAAGGAGGTTTTTGTTATGAAATTAAAAGGTTGGAAAGAACTTCCCATAGGTGGTATAGTTATTGAACCCGGAAACTCCAGGGAGGTTGAAACCGGAACTTGGAGAATAGCCCGTCCTATAGTAGACCCCCAAAAATGCACCGATTGTCTCATATGTTGGGTTTTCTGCCCCGACGATTCCATTCCCACCAACGGAAAGGTTAGATTTGAAACCGAACTCTATCACTGCAAAGGTTGCGGTATTTGTGCGGTGGAATGCCCCTACAAGGCTATAGAAATGGTTCAAGAGGCGGATGTTATTCTTGAGGAACTTAAGCTTACAAGCAAGTAATCTGGAGGTAAAAATATGGCAGTTGAACTTATAAAGGAGAGAAAGGCGGTGGCTATGACCGGTAACCAAGCCATCGCGGAGGCTATGAGGCAGATAAATTACGATGTAGCCGCCGCTTATCCCATATCTCCCCAAACCGAACTTATGGGTTTCTTTGCGGAATATTTGGCAAACGGTTTGGTTGATACCGAATTTATAACCGTTGAATCGGAACATTCCGCAATGTCCGCGGTAATAGGTGCGGCGGCCGCCGGTGCCAGGGCTATGACCGCTACCGCAGCCCAAGGACTTCTTTATATGTATGAAAACCTCCCCATAGCTTCCAACTGGAGATTGCCCATAACTATGGTTTTGGTAAACAGGGCATTGTCCGCTCCGCTGAATATCCACTGCGACCACGGAGATGCCATGACCGCCCGCGATAGCGGTTGGATACAACTCTTTACCGAAAACTCCCAAGAAGCCTATCACAGCCTAATAATGGCGGTTAAAATGGCGGAGAGCGCCCTCCTTCCCGCAATAGTGAATATGGAAGGATACATCGTTTCCCACACCATTGGAAACGTTAATCTCCTTACCGATGCGGAAGTAAGGGAATTCGTAGGCGAAAGTGACTGGAGGAAAAATATTCCCCACCCGCTTTTGGATACCGATAATCCCGTAACTTACGGAGCAACCGCTTTGCCCGACTACTATACCGAGCTTAAATACGCCCAACACGTGGCAACTTTTGAAGCCAAAGACCACATCAAGAGGGTATTGGAAGAATTTAACCAGCTGGCGGGTACCAACTACCAAATTGTAGAACCCTACAAGTTGGACGATGCGGATTTTGCCATAGTGGTTATGGGTTCCACCGCAGGCGTTGCCAGAACCGCCGCCGACCAACTTAGGGAACAAGGTATTAAAGCGGGCGTTTTGAAAATAAGACTCTTTAGGCCTTTTCCTTACGAGGAGGTAGCGGACGCCCTTAAACATATTAAGGCGGTTGCGGTTCTTGATAGGCACGACTCCATGAACGGATTGGCTTCACCTCTCTATCAAGATATTGCAAGCGCCCTATATCACCTACCCGAAAGACCTATGCTCCACGACTTTATCTACGGCTTGGGAGGAAGGGAAGTTACCGTTGAGGATATGCTCAAAGCCTTCAATAGGCTTATAAACATTTACACCGGCGGAGAAACCAGAGATAGGTTTGTTGAATATTTACAAGTGAGGGAGTAATAAAAAATTTGGGAGGTTTGTTATGTCTAAAAGAAAAAAGTTTGTTAATATACCGGTTCTAACCCATTTGGCGGAAGAAAGTAAAGATTGGACTTACGAGAATCCCCTTGCCCCCGGTCACAGGATGTGTCCGGGTTGCTCTATTCCCCCTATTGTTAATATGACCCTTTTGGAATACGGCAAAGATGTGGTAACCGGCTCCAATACGGGATGTTTGGAAGTTACAACGGGAGTATTCCCCTATACCGCTTGGACTGTCCCTTGGATACATGTAGCATTTGAAAACAATCCCGCTGTTCTTTCGGGTGTGGAAGCGGCATACAAAGCTTTCAAGAAGAAAGGAAAAATAGATAAAGAGATACATTTTGTTTCCATAAACGGTGACGGTGGAAGTTACGATATCGGTTTTCAGTCCCTTTCCGGCGCAGCGGAGCGCAACCATAATATACTTTACATCTGTTACAACAACGAAGGTTACCAGAACACAGGTTATCAAAGGTCTTCCGCAACTCCCATAGGCGCCTTTACCAAAACAACCCCCGTGGGTTCCAAAGTTGTTGGAAAGGAAGAGAAGAGAAAAGACCTCACCCTTATAATGGCAGCCCACGAAATTCCTT
>QOAS01000014.1 GCA_003972855.1 Gammaproteobacteria bacterium
CACTTGAGAAAAAACCTTCCCTTTTTTAAGACAAAACCTGCTCCAAATTCTTTTTTGACCGCAACGTTAAATTCATCTTCAATAAAAATACCTTGAGAGTATATAGCCTTTTCACCAAAACCCGCGAAGATATAAGGTTTAAAGCTTAATTCGGAACTTTTAAAAACCCTTCCCGCCTTAAAGCTAAAGAAAGCCTTAGAGGAATTGGAACCTATTGTAAAATCCTCCGTATGAAATTTCTGCAAATATAAGGCTGTTTTTAGGGAAAAACCATTTAAATTCAAGGAAAGGGAGGGTAAAAATTCCCATCGGTAGGTTGCGGAATTTTTAAGCACCGTATAATAGTTAAAGCTAAACTCCGTTTTTACTATTTTGTTACTCCAAGAAAAGCCTCCGCCAATCCATCTGCTCTCGCGAGGTGGAGTGTATTTTATTACGCCTCTAAAAATTGTCGGGGATTTCCTAAAAGTGTAACCTCCCCGAAGGGAGATACCTAAATTTTTTGGAAACTTAGCGGTGACCTTCAAAGCCACTTGATTTTCCCATACCTTTTTAGTTTCAAAAAAGAAATATTTCTTGGTGGTTTCCTTGATACCGATTTCAAAAGACAACCTTTTAGTGGAAAAATTTACCTTTTCGGAAATGGCTTGAAGACCTTTAATAAAACCTTCCTTCGTGTGAACCTTTAGCACCTGAAACTCCGTCTGGATTTGGGAAGAGATTTTTTCACTTTCCAAGGAAAATGTCACAAAAGGAATTAAGAAGAACAATTTGGAAACTTTCCTAAAATATACTTTCATTTCTGCAAAACTATTTTAATCTCCTTTAGCAGTTTGTTTAAAACTCCCTCCAAACTTTCGGTGTGGGGTAGTTTACAACCCGAAGCGTATTTATGCCCGCCTCCGCCAAACTTTTCACAAACTACGGAAACGTCCGCCTTTCCCTTACTCCTTAGGGAAACTTTCCAAACTCCTTCTTCGGGTTTTTCTATAACAAAAATTGCCACTTCAACGCCTTCAATACTCCTCGCGTAGTTTACAAAACCCTCCGTATCCTCGTAGGTTGCCCCTAACCGCTCCAACCACTCTTTTAGGACAAAAATAGATGCAACTTTACCCCCCAAGTGCAGTTGTAAGGTATCCAAAACCTTGGAGAGGAGTTTTAGTCTCCTTACGGGGTTTCTCTCTTTTACATTTACCGCAACCTCGTGGGGGTCTACATCATACCTTCCCACCAAAAGGGAGGCGAGCTTTAGAGCCTCCGCGGTGGTGTTGGAGTTTACAAAAAACCCCGTGTCGGTAGCCAATCCCGTATAAATACAGGTCGCTATATCGCGGTCTATAAGTTCCCCGTTTAGGTTTTTAAGGAGATAGTAAACCACCACCGCGGTTGCAGGTGCGCTAAAGTCTATTAGGTCGCATTCGCAATAAAAATCTCCACCTTTGTGGTGGTCTATTCTCATAAAACGCTTGGCTTTTACTTCCGTTCCCAACCTCTTTACCGAGCTGGCATCTACCACTATGCAGAGGTCAAATTCTTCCTCCGTGGGAAGTTTAATAAAATCCCGCGAAGCGGGGAGGAATTCTAAAAAGTAGGGAACTCTATCTTTACAACCTACCTTAACCTCCTTGCGGAGCTTTTTCAAAAAAAGGTAAAGTGCCAAAGCGCTACCTATGGTATCGCCGTCGGGATTTTCGTGGCTGGCTATGAGAATTTTCCCTTCAAATTTTTTTAAAAACTCCACAGCCGGAATGTATACCTTTCCCATTAGGTTGAAATCTTAAACGGGCAATGCTAATAGTTTTTCGCATGGTTAAAAAAGGACTCTTGACGGGTATCGCCTTGGCAGGTTTGACCTTTGCGGGTGGAAAGGTTGAAAACGGCGTACATTGGGGTTATACGGGAATAATAGGTCCCTCCTATTGGGGGGATTTAAGTTCCGCCTTTGTAATGTGCAAAATAGGTGACCTCCTCCCCTCATCAGAGATGAGGGGCTTCCCGCTTCATCGTGGGCTTAGCCCACTCCACGGGCGTTACTTCCCCGCGGTCCACGGGTAGGGCAGACATTAGGCGGTCTGCCAGCGCCTTATTCCTCTTTACCAAAAAATTCTAATCCTTTCTTCAATATATTCCACGCCGCATTTAAATCTCTATCTATCTCTAACCCACACTTCGGACACCTATAAGTCCTCTCTTTTAATTCTACTTTCTGCCTGAAACCACATTTACAACAAATCTGCGTAGTAGCTTCGTATTTCGGTATAAATTCCACGGGTATAAGGGTCGCAAGGTATTTCAACCTTGCAGTTATTCCCCCTATACCCGTGTTTTGCACTCGCTTCCCAAACAAACCTTTATGCCAACTCTTTACATCGTCTTCCTACACCGCTATAAACGGAAATCTCTTTAAATAGCTTATTACTTTGTTTATTACATCCTTCCGCTTGTTTTTGATGTATTCCCACTCTTTCTGGATTAAAAACTTGACCTTTTGGTAGTTCTTGCTCCCTTTCTTTTTCCTCGCCAAAATTCTTTGCAATCTCTTAAGCCTTTTCGTTTCGGGAACATACCACTTAAATTTTTCTCCCGTTGTCAATGTCAGTTGGTCTTTAACACCTAAATCTATCCCAATAGGCAGAGGAACTTGTTTTTGGTTTATTTCCTTTAAAACTTCTTCCTTCCAAAGGAAGCAAACCACATATAGGTAGAAACCAGAAGGTTTTTTAACGAGATAGGCGTTGGCTATATCCGCATTTTTTGGTATTTGATGCAATCCTAAAACTCTAAACCACTTTCTAATCCCTTGAATTCTTATCCTGTTTCTTTTGAAGTCTATTTTGTAGGTGTTTCCGAATTGTTTTAAAGGAATACTTTTAAAATCTGATTTGAAATTTAAAGCACCGACTTTGTAGCCTTTTTCTTTTAGCTTGTTTAGACTTTTTAGGTTGTTCCTAATGCGTTCAATAATTCCCTGCTTGATTTGGGAACTTAAGGTTTTAAGCTTTCTTTCTTCAAAACCGTTGGGAGTTTTAACTTCAACCTTTTTAAGTTTTTCGGATTTTGAGTTAAGTCTATTTTTGATATCCGCAATAATGAAGTTGTAGAACCATTTGGCTTCTAAGAAGAGGCGGTTAAGAGTATCAATGTCGGATTTAGAGAGGTTTTGGAGTTTGAGTTGGAACACGAAGGGAGTTTGGAGTTTTCTTTTTTCTAAGGTTAGTTTAAGAGATTGTTTAATTTTGAGGGATTTATTCATTACTCCAAACTTTCTAAGGGGTATATTTTAAACCTTGTCGGACGCCATTCATCCCCCCATCATAGATGGGGGGCTTTCTGGCGTGATTTTCTGTAAGATACGGAAATATCGGTTTTAGAGTTTATATCTTCAACTGCAGGAGCTAAAACCCTTTCTTCAAATCTCGTCCAAAAAATGTAAGACTTGGCTGTAGCACCCAAAATTTCTCTAAGTTTTTCAACCGAAATCTTAAATTCCCCTAATTTTTCGTTCTTTTTCAGAAATTCATAAAGAGCTGGCGCATATTGAACACTTAAAAACAAAATATATTTAAGCTCATAAAGTGTATATCGCTTTTTTAAATCTAAAATTAGAGGAGTTATAAAGCGATTAAACCTTACAAAAACTTTACTTTTGTCTTCAGAAATAACCACATCTTCTATAACACTCGCATATATAACTCCGTTTTGCAATTCATCTATGCCAAGCTTCTCAATCCACTCCTTTTTATTGTTTTCCAATAACAATTCTTTGTATTTATCTACGGGTATTTCTATTAAAGCTAACTCCTTTTTTCCTTTTAACCCCTTTAAAACTTCTTTTA
>QOAS01000178.1 GCA_003972855.1 Gammaproteobacteria bacterium
TGGAAACCCTTAAGGAGCTGGGGGGAGGAAATCTCCCCACGGTGGTAACCACCGTTGCGGTTGTAGCCACCGTCCAAGTTCAGGAAGTTATCAACCTCATAACCCAAAATGAGGAAAATTTGGAAGGAAAAACCCTTATAGTGGACTTAAAAACCTACCAATGGGTGCCGGTAAAACTCTCCAAAAACCCTAAATGTCAGGTTTGCTCTTCCTCTTGAGCAAACCTTTGGAGGAGTTCGCTTACGAATTCCTCCACCAGTTGGTCGTATTTCCTTTCCACAAAAAACCTTTCGGTTTCAACCTCTATTTCACCCCTTTGGAGGTTCTCATCGGTTATTACATCAAACACCACTTGGTTTTTCTTTTCCAAAATATCCTTTACAAGTGGAACATCTTGCGGGTTCACTTTAACTGTTAGCTCCCCCGTAAAGAGTTTTTCCGAAAAGAGTTCCTTAAAAATCCTTTTAAGGGTTTCCTCATTTTGAATTTTTTCCGTAAGGAGTAGCCTTTTAATTGTTTCGGTCAAAACCTTTAGGGAAATTTCCAATATTTGCCTTCTTTGTTTTTCCAAAGCCTTTTCAATCTTTGTTTCCAAATTTTGTGCAAAATTTTTCGCCAACTCCAGTTCGGTTTTCAGTTTCTCAACGCTCTTTTGAAGGGAATTTACCAAATTTTGTAGTTCCACATTTTGGGTTTGAAGGGTGTTTATCTTCTCCAAAAGCCGTTTTTTTTCCTCTTCAAATCTGACCCTTTCCGATTGGTGGGAAAATTTTTCCCTCTCCAGTTGTTGTTTTAATTCAAAGTTTTCCCTCTTTAGTTTGGCTATTTCTTCCTTTAAAAGTTTTTCGTCGTCCCTTTTTTCTTCCCCTTTACAGGGGAGGTCTATAGGTGCAAAAGGTTCAAAATCCATGGTTGGAGACTAATTTTAAAAACCCCTATGGGGGAATTCGTCCCTTCTTACCTAAAACTTTACGAGGAGGGAAAGCTCAAAGAAAGGGTGGAACTGCTTAAGGAAACTTTAGCTTCATGTGAGGTATGCCCCCACCGTTGCGGGGTAAACAGGCTTAAAAGGGAAAAGGGTTTTTGCAAAACCGCATACACCGTTAGGGTATCTTCCGCCTTTTTGCACCGAGGTGAGGAAAAACCCATTAGGGGAGCCACCGGTAGCGGAACAATCTTCTTTTCCTACTGCAACATGGCTTGTGTTTACTGTCAAAATTATGAAATATCCCAACTGGGGGAAGGAGAAGATTTAACCCCGCAAGAGTTAGCAAATATTATGCTCTATCTCCAAAAGGAGGGGGCTGTTAATATCAACTTGGTAACGCCTTCCCATGTGGTCCCTCAAATAGTGGAAGCTATCTATTTGGCAACCCAAAGGGGACTAAAGATACCCATCGTTTACAACACCTCATCATACGATGGTTTGAAAACCTTAAAACTTTTGGAGGGAATCGTTGATATTTACTTGGCGGATTTAAAGTATTTGGACGAAAGTATAGCCCGCAGGTATTCGCGGGTTAAAAACTATCCAAGGGTAGCCAAAGAAGCCATAAAGGAAATGTATAGACAGGTTGGCAATTTAAAATTGGACCACCGAGGTGTCGCTTACCGAGGTTTATTAGTCCGTCATTTGGTTCTTCCCAACGACCTTTCAACCTCTTTTGAAGTTATGGATTTCCTCTCCTCTTTGGGTAAAGGTTTGGCTGTAAATGTAATGGGACAATACTTTCCCTTTTATTTAGCAAAAAAGTTTGAGGAATTAGCAATACGCCCTTCCCTTCTTGAAATAGAAAGGGTAAAAGCCTACGCCCGCCAAAAGGGACTCTGGCTTATAGAGGATTAACAAAATTTGACAATCAATAGCTTGACAAAGGTATTGTAAAGCCTAAGTTTAACCTATGAAATGGTGAATGAAAATATGTTTTCGCAAAAAAGTAAGGAATATCTTTCTTTAGCAAAGGAAATAGCAAAAAAATATAACGATTACAAAATAGATACCGACCACATTTTACTGGCTTTTTTATCGGAAAAAGAGAGTCCACTTTACAAGATAATTGAAAAAAGGGGTATAGATACCGAAAATCTCCGAAATCAAATAGTAAAAAACTTGGAACAGCTCTACTCTCAAATAGATAAGGCGGTAGAAAGTGAAACCCAAAGGCTTATAAATTTGCGGGCGGAAATCATTCAGATAAAAGGCGATATATCCGAACTGCAAAATGAACTGAAAAGGATAGAAGAGGAGGAAAAAAGACTACAAAGGGCTTTGGAAGAAGCTAAAAAATACGGCGATTGGTTTGAAGAACAAACGGTCTCTTTAGAACTGCAAAGGTTATACGCCATAAAACATTCTTACCAAGCCCGTTTAAAACAATACGAGGAAACACTTTCCCAAGTTTTTGACCGAGGAGCGGTTGTTAAATTCTTAAAAGGTGAACTTTCTATAGACGGTCTTGTAAAAACAGCCTTGGAAAATTCTCCCCTTATAGAGCAAATAAAAGATTTGGGTGTTTCACCCGACAGGGTTATTGCAAAAATATCTTACAAACTTTTCGGTAAAAAACCTAAGGAACCCGAATATTCGCAATACCTAACGAGAGTTTTGGAACAGGCGGAGGATAAAGCGGTTTCCGAAAAGGAAACCGAGGTTAAACCTTACCACATCGCCTCCGCCTTGGTTGAAGCTAAAGATTACTTGGCGGGAAAACTTTTGGAACAAATTTTTGGAGGAGGTAAAGGAGAGATGAAGAATATAAGCCAAGAAATGAAAGAGGAGGAAAAATCCGCCCTTGAAAGGTTCACCGTAGACCTTACCGAGTTGGCAAAGGAAGGAAAACTTGACCCCGTTGTGGGAAGGGAAAGGGAAATAAACCAAACCATAGAGGTTTTACTTAGGAGGAAAAAGAATAATCCCGTATTGGTCGGAGATGCGGGAGTAGGAAAAACCGCAATAGTAGAAGGCTTGGCTCAAAGGATTGTAAACAAGGAAGTTCCCCCCGAACTGCAAGACAAGAAAATCCTCGCGCTGGATATGGCGGGTTTAATGGCGGGAACCAAATACAGGGGAGAATTTGAGGAAAGGCTTAAAAAACTCTTGGACGAACTGAAGAAAGACGGTAGCGCCATACTCTTTATAGACGAAATTCACACCGTCGTAGGTGCGGGCAGGGCGGAAGGCGCAATGGATATGGCAAACATTATGAAACCCGCACTGGCAAGGGGTGAAATAAGGGTAATAGGTGCAACCACCGTAGACGAATACAGGAAATACATAGAAAAAGACCCCGCCTTGGAAAGGAGATTCCAACCCATATATGTGGAAGAACCTTCGGTGGAAACAACCATAGAGATTCTGAAAGCTTTAAGACCCAAGTTTGAACAGCACCACAAGGTTAAAATCTCGGACGAGGCGATAGAGGCGGCGGCCAAACTTACCCACCGCTATGTGACCAACCGTAAACTACCCGACAAGGCTATAGACGCCTTGGACCAAGCATGCGCGAGGAAAAAACTTTCCGTAGTAATGCCCCCTCCGGAATTGCAGGAAGTGGAAAGACAACTCAAAAGGTTGGAAGAGGAAATCGTTGAAGCAAACCTAAAGGGAGACTTTGAAAAAGAGGCGGAACTAAAGATTAAGAAGATAGAGTTGGAGAAAAGGAAAAATGAACTCCTAAAGAAATACGGCTCCGTAGAGGCAAAAATCAACTCCGTAAAAGAGGAGATTAAAAAGATAGAGGAAGAAATTAAAAAGGCGGTTGAAAAGGGTGACGTGGACAAAGAATACGAACTCAAAAAACGCCTTATAGAGTTAGAAAAAGAG
>QOAS01000015.1 GCA_003972855.1 Gammaproteobacteria bacterium
CTCAGGTAGTCAAGTAAAAATCCAATTCCCAATCCCAAAAGGGGAGAGAGAAACATTGCAAAACGGGAAGCTCCTTTGAGCGATATAAGTCCCATTAGAAGGGTTGGTAGAAATAAGATAAACTCGCGGGGTTTTTTGTATGCGAAGAATAAAAGTCCAAAAATTCCCAAGTAGAACAGGTATTGGCTTCCGATTGTTATATCCGCAATAGTTGTTAAGTCAAACTTTTGAAGTTCGGAAATAGATATTTGAACGTTGGGAAAGTTGCTCTCTATAGGTTTGCCAAAATGGAATATGTAACTATTTAGTTTTCCTATAAAACTTACAATACCTATTCCGAGAATTACGGGATTAAACGCTAAAGTTACCAAAGCGATTTCTTTCCAAAAGTTCCTTTGGTGGAAAAGATTTGAACCTTTAAAGTAAAGTAAACCTAAGTAAGCAATAGAAGTTATCCAAAAAGCGAATACCAACCCCGCGTGGAGGTAACCCCAGTAAAAGAGGTGAACAAACAGGGAGAGTAGAACGAGGGATAAATATTTAAATCTTTTAGTGTTGGCAATTGAATAAAGGTAAACCGCCAAGGGAATGGCAAATATTGAGAAGTAAACGATACTGTCGGTGTCCAACCTATTTAGAGAAGTCCTAACGAGGTATATGAAAGAGACCACCCCCGCTAAGGAAGCCCCCAAAGCTCCCAAGGGGGTTTCCAGTTTGTAGAGTAAAACCGTCAGCGGTATTACGAATAAAACCGCCAATATAGGAATTAACCAAAATGCTATATTCTCAATAGGTTTGTTAAAGATTTGACTGAGTTTAGCAAACAGCCATGAATAGAAAGGTATAACTTCGGGATAATCGGTGTGGTCGGGAACGAACCGCAACGGGTCTTTCCCTCCGGGTTTAAAAACCCCTAATTTGTAATCTTCCGCCAACCGTGCGAAGTAATAAGAATCGTAGGCGGTAAAAATGGGGCGGTTTTCCACAAAAAAGGCACTTTTATGGTTTAGCCAAAACTCCGCCGGTTTGTAGCGAACCCAAAACCCAACCGATATGGGAATTAGCAAAAGGATAAAGAGTAAAACCTTTTTGGGAAATTTAAAAGGCATAAACAACAATTGTTGCAAAAAACTTTAGTTGGAACTACCAAAGTAGGGATAGAGGTAATAACTTAAATATTTTTTATCAAAAAAGAAAATGGGATTTGCCGCATACCCCCATATCAAAACGCCGAAATGCAGGTGGTCACCCAAAGCCAAACCGGTTGTATCGGTATGTCCGATTATATCTCCCTTTTTAACTATATCTCCCTCCTTAACCGTAAAGTCATTTAGGTGGGCATACAGCGTAAAGAGACCAAAGCCGTGGTCTATTAAAATAGTGTTTCCATAAATTTTTAACCTTCCGACAAAAATAACCTTTCCATTGTTTGAAGCTACAACCGGCGCGTGTCTATACTTAGCCAAGTCCAACCCTTTATGAACCGATTTGCTTACCACCTCCCCTTTGTAGTAATAGGTTCTATCGTCTCCGAAGCGGGCGGTCGGTTTACTTCCGGGAAGCTGTTTAAATGCCCCTACGGGGTAAAAATTACTTTGCGAATTTTGACAAATTTTCAAAAGCTTTTTGTGGTCTTCCTTACGGTATTGTTCGTTTATCACCTTAAATTTTTGAAGGGCATTTTCGGTGTCGTTAAAGTATTTGAGGACTATCCTTTCCAAAGTTTGGTCGGTCAGCTCTATTTTCACTTTACGGAATTTCTTTAACTTTAACGCTATGGGTATAAACTTTCTTGTTACGTTACCCGCCTTGTCTATTGCCACGATATAAAACCTTTCGGGGTTTTTGAGTAAAAAAAGCGGAGCGGTAAATATCGTCTTGTAAGTGTTATCTCCCACCTTAAGGAGCGGGAATTTTGCCTCCCCCAAAGAGAGGAAAATTTTTTCGGTATCCTCGGAGGTTTTTACGATTAAAACTCCCGGTTCTCCCACTATCAGCCTACGGGGTTTGTGCAAGACCTCAACCGAGGGAGGGGTGCCGTCTACGGTTATCTCCTTGCGGTAAACTATTTTTTCGCCACCCCAAGGGAATAAAAGTTTTGCAACTATTTGAGCCTTTCCATCTTTTAGACCCGCTTTGGAGGTGTCTATTTCAAAGTTAAAAGTCCCGTTTTGAGGTTTTCCACTATAAAGGACAACCTTATGAGTTCCCTGAATTATAGAAACTTCCAACTTTAGTAGGGGAAGGTTTGGCTCTACCTCCACCTTAAGGGGAAAATTTTCCTTCTTGGCGAGCCAATAGGCGGAAGGTGGTATATCAATTCCAACCTTTACGCGGGAATAAAGGTAGAAAATACCGCCCACCGTCAGCAAAAATGCCAATAAAACCGAGACTATTTTAATTTTGCGCATACCCCTTTAATAAGTTTATAGAATAGAAATATGGACTATTTAAGCCCCCAGCAGTTGGAGGAACTAAAAGAGTTACTTCTAAAAAGGAGAGAAGAAGTTCTAAACAGAATTCGTAACTTCGTTGAGGGTGATACCTTCAAAGTCTCCAACGAGGTAAGGGATGAAATAGATACAGCAGACCTTGAAATGGAAAGGGAAAAGCTTTTACGCCTAAGGGAGAGAGAAACCAAATATCTCCACAAAATAGAATACGCCCTTAGGAAGATAGAGGAGGGAACTTACGGAATTTGTGAAAACTGCGGGGGTCCTATCGGTTATGAACGCCTAAAAGCCCGTCCGGTTGCAATATACTGTATAAATTGCAAAATAAAGTTGGAGGCGGAAGAGGATTAAAACCACTCTACCTTAATTCCGTTTTCCATTAACTTTTGGGCGGTTATTCCGTTTTCTCCACAGGAGGGACTTTTGCTTTTCAAAAAAGCCTTTTTTATTCCCAATTTCTTAGCCTTTTCCAAAGTTTTTAAAGCGCCGAGTTTAAAGAAGGGTGTAACATCCCTCTTTGTGAAGTTCGTTATAACTTTATCCCCTTCGCGGGTGGCGGGTTCACGGGGAGTTGGAAGTCCACCTTCGGTTTCGGGACAAATCGGTATCACCTCGTAGGTTTTCAACATTTCCAAAAGAACCTCGTTTAGTTTATTTTTCCCGTCGTATCTGCAATTAATCCCTAATAGGCAAGCGCTAACTAAAACCCTCTTCATTTTCCTATAACTATAGTTTTGCTAAACTTTTTCATATGTCAAAAAAGTCATATATTCCCCCCGTAAGGGGGATAAGATACCTCCGCATCTCCCTAACCGATGCGTGTAACTTCCGTTGCCTCTACTGCAAAGTAGAAAATTTCCGACCGACAAAGGAAGTTTTAACCCCCCAAAGGGTGGAGTTGATTTTAAAAGTTTTTTCCCGTTTCGGTTTGAAAACGGTTCGCTTCACCGGTGGTGAGCCTCTCCTAAGAGAGGACATAATTCGGATGGTAAGAATAGCGACCAAATATGTGGAAGATGTTTCCCTTACCACCAACGGTTTTCTTTTGGAAAAATACGCCAAACAACTTAAGGAGGCGGGGCTTAAAAGGTTAAACGTTTCCTTGGACAGTTTAAATCCCGAGAAATTCAAACGCCTTACGGGAGGAAATTTGGAGGCTGTCCTAAGGGGGTTAAGCGAAGCTAAAAAACACTTTAAGGATATAAAAATAAACACCGTAGCCATCAGAGGTTTTACCGAAGAGGAAATAGACAACCTTTTGGAGTTTTGTGCAAAAAATGGGTTCCACCTTAGGTTTATAGAACTGATGCCCGT